>DAOVGW010000053.1 GCA_030672225.1 Dehalococcoidales bacterium
CCCGCCAGCCCGGCCCACTTACTGAATGTCCGCAGCACCATCAAGTTCTTATACTGGCCAACCAAGGGAGCCATCGTCTCCCCGCCAAACTCATAATAGGCTTCATCGACCAGCAGCGGCAGACCGCTATCAAGGAGCTTAAGGATGTCCTCTTTGGACATAATTGTGCCCGTGGGGTTATTAGGAGTAGCCAGCAGTATTAACTTGGTCTTTTTCGTGATGGCTTTTTGTACGGCACTGACTTTAACCGCGAAGTTTTCATCTCTGGGCACCTCAACCGCAGTGCCACCATTTAGCTCGGTAAAGAAGCGGAACATGGCAAAGGTGGGGACTAAGTTTATCACCTCATCACCGGGCTCTAAAAACAGGCGCAAAATAAGATCTATAAGCTGGTCGCTGCCAGCGCTGGCCACGATATGCTTGGCACCAACGCCGGTATAGTTTGCAAGCTGTTTCCTGAGCTCTAGCTGCCCTGAATCAGGGTAGATATTTATATCAGTACAGGCAGCCAGAGCCTGGTTTACTCTTGGCGAACAACCGTAAGGGTTCTCATTGGCGTCCAGCTTGATAATATTCTCCACCGGGACATCAATCTTATCTTCCAGAGTTTTCGGCGACTTACTGGCGGCATAACCGCCAAAGTCAACCAGGTTATGACGTATCAGCCTCTCTATGCCTTCAGAAGAGCTAGCAGTAGCCACCATCTGCACCTCCAAAAATTTTAACTTACTCCAGCCGTTTCTCCACCGCCCGGGCATGAGCCTCAAATCCCTCAGCCCTGGCAATAGTAATGGCTGCCGGCCCCAGCTCTCTCAAGCTGGCATCATCTACTGTAACCACATTCATATACTTTAAAAAATCGGTTATATTAAGCGGTGAGCTAAAGCGGGCGGTGCCACCAGTGGGCAAAGCATGACTCGGTCCAGCCACATAATCACCTAAGACCACCGTTGGCTTCTGCCCAACAAATATACAGCCAGCGTTAGTTATCTGACTAATATAAGAAGTGGCTTTTTGCACCATCAGACAAAGGTGTTCCGGGGCATATAGATTGGCAAGCCGAATAGCCTCACCAGTAGTTGCCACCACAGCTATTATACCTCCATTTACCAGGGACTCGGCGGCGATAGCCTTTCGCTTAAGAGTAGCCAGCTGACGCTCCACCTCTCTACTTACTTCATCGGCCAGCCGCTGTGAGGTAGTTATCAAGATAGCTGAAGCTAATGGGTCATGCTCCGCCTGAGCTAAAAGGTCACTGGCGCAGTATTTCGGGTTAGCCGTCTCATCAGCGATAATTACCACCTCACTCGGTCCCTGAAGCCCATCAATGTCAACCGCGCCATAGACGAGCTTCTTGGCCAGCATAACAAAGATATTTCCCGGGCCACAAATCTTGTCCACCTTAGGGACAGACTCGGTGCCAAAGGCTAAGGCGGCAACTGCCTGAGCACCACCAATGCCAAAAATACGGTCAACCCCGGCAATATCGGCGGCAACCAATGTTGGCGCCGGCACTGCCCCATTTAATGCCGGTGGCGTAGCCAGGATAACCTGACTGACCCCGGCTACCTTAGCCGGTATGGCTGTCATCAGCACTGTTGACGGATAGCAGGCGGTGCCGCCGGGAGTATAAACGCCAACACGCTCCAGTGTGCGTACTAGAGTACCGGGGCCCATCCTAGCAATCCCAGCTAAGACAGCAACTTTCTGTACCACGTGAAAGGAGCGTATCCGTTCTGCGGCAAGCTTTAGCGCTGATAAGAGCTCAGGCTCAACCTGCTGATAAGCTCTACTTACCTCATCCTTGCCTACCTCAAGTAAGCCAAGCTTCACCCGGTCAATCTTAAGGCTATAGTCAATTAGGGCGGCATCACCTCTTTTTCGCACCTCATCAATGATTTGCTTAACCGCTTGCTCCGGGTCACCGGTGCTGAACATCTCCTTGAGCCTCTGCTTTAGCACCGGTGAAACAGGGTAAGAACCAGACGACGCCTGTCTTTTGAACACCAGTTTTGCTTGCTTAAAACCCTGAATGATTCTCAATTCAGATTGCCTCCACTGCATCGCCGAGCATCTTAAGTAAAGAGCTTATTCTTTCACCCTTAACAGAGCTGGCCACACTTATAGTACTGCCAATCAGGCAGGCTGTTGAGGTGAAGAGAGTGTCTATAATCTTAAGGTTATGTCTGGCTATAGTCCGCCCGGTTTCGGTATTCTCAATCAGCAAATCCGCATCCTCCGGTAAGAAGGCTTCACTGGCCCCCCAGGTAGGAATCACCCGATACATACCCAGGTGGTTGCTTCTGGCATACTTATCAGCTATATTTATGTACTCCGAAGCTACGCGGTAGGGCACTTGGGACTCATTGCTAAGCCCCCTTAGACCATCAATATCATCCACCAATGCGTCCTGGCTGATGACAGCTACTATTCTTACCCTGCCGTATTTGAGGTCTAAAAGCTCCGCTACCGGGCTGGACGGAAACTGATACTGGTGCTCGGTGAGCCAATCTCTGCCGGTGATAGCCAAATCAAAATTGCCATTGGCTACCTGCAGTGGCATATCCTGGGGTCTAATTACCTTGATTAGCACTCCATCCAGGCTACTTGTCGGTCTGCGATTACCCACCGCTGATGGGTAATCGTCAATATGAATCCCAGCCTGGTCTAATATGCGACGGACATGCGCCTGTTGATGCCCATCGGGTAGAGCCAATCTAACTACATCATCAGGCACCTCTCTAACAAAAGGCAACCCGGTCACTTCTGGCATCTTCATTCCCTCTAATGAAGATGGGTTCTTCTCCGCCGGCGGCAGGTTATCGGTAATAGAAGATAATATCTCGGCCATGTCCTTTGCTTTCAGGCTATACCTATTGACTATAAGCCATGCGCTGAAATCAAGGACTTTGCTTATGGGCACCAGTCCATGGTTAAGAATTTCCCCCCCTGTTTTCATCGGTAGTAGCGCTAGGTCAGCGCTCTCTGGAGGATAAGCCTCAGCCGCCCCCCAGAGGGGATATATACTAAACCGTCTCAGTCTCGCATGTGCCGCGAATAATTCAGCCAGATTAGGATACTCACTGGCAATACGTATAATATCCCACTTTGTCGCCAATTCTCCCACATTGGCTACTCCATCAGACCTAGCAGCCGCCATATACAGGGCACCCTGGTCATATCCCAGGTCTCTTACCTTAACCAGGGCACTACTGGGATACTTAACCAAAAGCTCCTCAACCCAATCCAGCCCACAAATCCCCAAATCATAGTTGCCTACCGCCACCTGAATGGGTATGTCCTTCTCGTGGAACATCTTGGCCCCTAAATTAGGAAACCTTTGTGAGCTAAGGCGGTAAGAGCGCGCCCCCTCACGGTAATCGCTTAAGCCCCAGCCGGCTCTCTCAAGTATGGCTGTCGTCTCGGCTAAAAGGCTCCCCTTGGGCAAAGCTATCTTGATTGGCATCTTATTACCCACATCCTAGTAAGTCTAACACTCCGGCGATAGACTCAACTCTAGACTTTTTCCCACCAACCTTATCACTCAGGACAAACCTTGGTGGTTTACTTTGAACCTCAAGAATAAAGTCATAGCTGGCCGCCTCCTCACCACCGAGAGCAAGTTCGGTAACATACCCGACTTCACGAAGGTGGCTGGCGATACTGAAACCTTCCTTCATAACCTCTGGTGCAACACGAACCAGAATTCTTTTAGGCATCGGCTCCGCCGAAGCTTCTGGCTTTACCAGCTTCATTAAGCGATCCAGATAAAGGGCAAAACCAGCCGCCGGTGTATCCTTCTCGCCCATCAGCGAAATCAAAGCGTCATATCTGCCGCCGCCACCAATGTTTTCCTCTCCAATAAAGAGGTGAAAGATAACCCCGGTATAGTATTCAAAGCCCTTGCCCGAAGCCAGGTCAATCTGGCAATCATAACCCAGAGCTTGGACAAGGTCAGTAATAGCTATAAAATTATCCAGTGGAGACTCAAGTTCGGGCAGTTTTTGGCTAAATAGTGCCTTAACGTTTTTCAAAAATCCAGATGGTTTCCCCTTCATGCCCAGTAACACAGTCAAAGCCTCCACCAGCTCAGGTTTATCTGGCTTTAACCTAGATAGTACCTCGGTATCGCCATCCAGGAGTTGGTCAAATATCCTCATCTGCTCCCCGGGACCTAGCTCAAGCTCAGCCAAAATTGCCCTCACCAGCCCAGCGTGGGATAAGCGCACCTTTATATCCTCAAGTCCCAAACTCTGCAAAACATCCAGAGCCAAGGCTAGTAGTTCAACATCAGCGATAGCTGAATTGACACCGATAAGCTCGGCACCACCCTGCCACCCTTCCCGTGACTCCTGCCCTGTTTCCTCAAAGGCAAAGACATTGGTCACATAAAAAAGTTTGGCCAGTCCTTGCTCGGCCATACTATCAATATAAAGCCTGGCAACAGGAATAGTGCCATCAGGCCTAAGTACCACCCTCTCGCCACTCCAGCCATCCCAATCAAGGAAGGAATACACCCTGTTTAACCTGCCAGGGGTAAGTGTTCCGGTGGCGGTAAATAGGTAAAGATACTCAAGGGTTGGCGTCCTGACCTCCCGGTAACCCCACCTGAGACAGCAGTCCCTAAAGGCTATCTCAATTTGGCGAAATTTTGACATTTCCTCAGGAGCAAGGTCACGAAACCCTTTACATCGCTTAACTCTCATAACACTACCTTTCATCTATAAGTCTCATAAATTCTACACCACTTCCCCCGGCTCTTCAACTGCGATGCCAAAGCTGCTTCTTGGGCCTGCCACTCTATTTGCAGTTGAGCCACAATCAAGCTATACTCTTAATATAGTCCCTCCAATATGAGTTAGCTATGCTAAAAATGATACGCATTCCTAAAAAGGAACACATGATTAAAAGTGTGTTCAAAGCCTTTCGCCTTGCTTTTTTCATAAGTTTAATGGCTGGAGTTTTAGTACCAGCTACGGTCAGCGCTACTACCCAGTCAATCCAAGTCTTGCGTGTCGAGGGCACTATTGTTCCTATAGTTGCTGATTATATTGACAGGGGCATTAGCAAGGCTGAAGATGAGAATGCCACTGCCTGCATTATTGAGTTAGACACGCCTGGAGGGCTACTAAGTTCAACGGAGAAGATAGTCCAGCGGATTATGAATGCCAGTGTCCCCATTGTTGTTTATGTCTCTCCAAAAGGCGCTTGGGCTGCTTCAGCAGGAACCTTTATTACCTTATCGGCTAATATCGCAGTGATGGCACCAGGCACTACTATTGGCGCGGCTCATCCTGTAGCCGGTGGCGGGGGGGAGATACCAGAGGAGCAAATGAAAAAGATAACCGAGTTCTCGGCTAAGTGGATGAAGACCATTGCCCAAGAGCGCGGCCGTAATATTGAAGAAGCCCAGCTAGCAGTAACGGAAAGCAAATCCTTCACCGATGTTGACGCACTAAATTTCAACCTTATCGACCTTCGAGCTGATAATTTACAAAGCCTTATTTCCCAAATCAATGGCTGGAATGTTACTTTAGCCAATGGTATGGAGGTTAGCATTAACACCACAGGCTACGAGGTAGCTAGAAATGAAATGACCTTTATTGAGCGCTTCTTGCACGCTATTAGCGACCCCAACATTGCCTATATTCTACTTAGCATAGGCACCATAGGCATTATTGCCGAGATTTACAGCCCGGGAACATTCTTTCCCGGAATCATAGGTGCTATTAGCCTGCTAATGGCCTTCTACTCTTTAGGTGTTCTTGACGCCAACTTGGGAGGCATGTTGCTTATCCTGCTTGCCTTCGGTCTATTTGTCGGTGAGGCACTTACTACCACCTTTGGGTTATTCACTGCTGGGGGTATAACTGCCCTAGTTCTTGGCTCCTTAATCTTATTTCCTGGGGGTCAAATGTTTCAAATAGACCCGTGGCTGATTGCCACCGTAGTAATTATTGTTACCATGCTCCTTGCCTTTGTGATGCACCGAGTGATTCGAGCCCACCGCCGTCAGGCATCTACCGGCAGGGAAGAGCTGATAGGAAAAACTGCCGAAGTCAAGGTAGCCTTGGAACCTGAAGGAACAGTTTTCGTCAAAGGCGAACGGTGGACGGCAGTATCAGAAACGGGCCGGGTGGAACCCGGGGAGGAGGTGATTATAATCAAGGTCGATAGCTTAAAACTATATGTTACCAAAAAACAGTAAAGGGGGGGTTCATTGCCTCAAATAGACTTAGGTTGGTTCCAAATAGACCCGTGGCTGATTGCCGTAGTGGCAATTGGCCTTGCTGCTTTCCTTGCCGTCACCATCATTTGGGGAATTCGAGCCCATCGACGCCAGGCCACTACCGGCAGAGAAGAACTGCTGGGGAAAACTGCCATCGTCAGAACAGCCCTTAAGCCTGAAGGCACGGTGTTCCATGAGGGTGAAATCTGGACAGCGGTACTGGACAAAGGTCGGGCGGAGCCCGGGGAGGAGGTGCTCATAACCAAGTTTAAGGGTTTAAAGCTATTTGTTACCAAAGAATAACAAAAAGGAGGTAGCCAATGGAGAACGCTTACATTCCTATCGCAATAGCACTATTTGCTCTGTTTGTCATCATCTCAATGGCGGTAAAAATTGTTACCGAATATGAGCGGGGGGTTATCTTCCGCCTGGGAAGACTGATTGGCGCTAAGGGGCCCGGTTTATTTTTCATCATCCCCTTTGTTGACCGCATGATAAAGGTAGACCTGCGGGTAGTAACTATGGATGTCCCATCACAGGAGGTAATCACCAAGGACAATGTTACGGTCAGGGTAAATGCAGTGATATATTTCAGGGTGGTTGACCCTGAGGCGTCGGTAGTTAAGGTCCTAGACCATATCAGAGCCACCTCGCAGATAGCCCAGACGACACTGCGCAATGTACTGGGACAATCCGAGCTGGATGAACTACTGGCCTCCAGGGAAAAGCTTAACCAAATGCTGCAACAGATAATTGACGAGCACACCGACCCCTGGGGGATAAAGGTTAGCACCGTAGAGATTAAGGAGGTTGAGCTTGCTGAAACGATGAGGCGAATGATGGCGGCTCAAGCCGAGGCAGAGAGAGAGCGACGAGCCAAAATTATCCATGCCGAAGGTGAGCTTCAAGCCTCGACGAAGCTGGCTGAGGCAGGAATCATTATCGCCAAAGAGCCAGTTACACTCCAGCTTCGTTACCTGCAAACGCTGACCGAGATAGCCTCCGAGAGAAATAGCACCCTAATCTTCCCCCTGCCCATAGACCTAATAAAAATGTTTCTGGACAGAGGTGCTAGCACCCAATCAGGCGAAAAGACCAAAGAATAGCTATAGAGCAACAGCGATGTTTTTAGTTAAAGCTGGCTTGATGAGGGTAGCATGCCTTCATGCAGGTGTGCTACCCCCTATTTAGGTCACATAGGCTAACATCACCGGCTGAAATCCGGCTCAGGCGGCCGTCTAAGCCACGCAGCAGCAGGCTACCGTCCCTGGCTACAGATTCGGCAATACCTTCATAGGCGGCTTCACCTGAGGAGACACGAGCTTTCCTGCCCAGCGTCACCAATCTATCCCGCCACTCCCGGTAGATAGCCTCTCCTTGAGGCAAAGACAGGTATAAGTTCTCTACTTCAACCAATAGACACCTGAGCAGCTCTAACCGAGACACATCCCTTCCCAGCTCATCGGAGAGACTGGTGGCTGCCGGTAAAATATCAGTAAAATCTGAAGCCTTAAGATTCACATTTATACCAATGCCGATAATAGCGTAATCCACGCTGCTAGCTCGGACACCGCTTTCAATGAGAATGCCGCACACCTTCTTGTCGTTAATCAGAACATCATTGGGCCACTTAATCTGCGAGCATAGGCCGGTGACCGCTTTAATAGCATGAACTACCGCCAGCGAAGCCACCATGATAAGGGATGGCAAATAGGCCATACTTGGATAGAGGACAACAGATAAAGAAAGACTACCCTTAGGTGATAGCCAGACACGGTTCAGTCTACCCTTGCCCGCCGATTGCTCATCAGCGATGACTACCATTCCCTCTGACGCTCTCTGCTGAACCTCTTCTCTGGCTACCTCCATTGTTGAGGACAGTTGAGGATAATAGCTCACTCTCTGACCGACAAAACGGGTTTTTAGACCGCTAGTTATAGCTAGTGGTGATAAATCATCTGCTACCATGCCCATCTCAACCTGCTTTAAGCCAAACCAACAATATAATAAACTATAGCATAACCCAAACAC
>DAOVGW010000003.1 GCA_030672225.1 Dehalococcoidales bacterium
CCTTTCTTATCCAATCCATAGGCTAGAGACGCCGCCGTTGGCTCATTAATTATTCTCAGCACGTTGAGCCCGGCGATTGCGCCTGCATCTTTGGTTGCCTGCCGCTGGGAGTCATTGAAGTAAGCGGGGACAGTGATTACGGCGTCGGTAACCTTCTCACCGAGATAAGCCTCGGCGTCCGCCCTTAATTTTTGTATAATCATGGCTGAAATTTCGGGTGGACTATGCTCTTTCTCCCCCATCACCACGCGCACATCATTATTGGGTGCCTTGGTTACCTTATAGGTTTTGCGGCGGGCGTCCTCCTCTATGGGTAGCTCTCGCCCCGCCGGCTCTCCCCACTTACGCCCCATGAATCTCTTAATACTGTGGATAGTATTATCCGGGTTAATGATAGCCTGGCGCTTAGCTATTTGCCCTACCAGGCGTTCTCCGCTCTTACTCGTAGCTACTACTGAAGGAATAAGGTCACCGCCCTCAGCGGAGGGAATAACTACCGGCTCTCCGCCCTGCATCACGGCTACCTCACTGAAAGTTGTCCCTAAATCAATTCCTACCGCTTTTCCCATGGTTTTTTCCTCCTGTGTCAAAAGTCTGACTATATACTGAGACTAAACTTAGGCATCGCCTTCATAAATCTCGGTTTCTTCTTCCCCATTGCCCACTACTACCTTACTCGGGCGAATAACTCTGTCACGGAACTTGTAGCCCTTTTGCACTTCCCCGATAACCAGTCCTTCTTTACCCTTATCTTGCCTGGTCGCTTCATGAAGGTTGGGGTCAAAGGGTTCCCCCAGTGCCTTAATTGGGGATAGCCCTTGTGCTTTCAGGGTCGCCCGGAGCTTGCGCTCGATAAGCTTAAAACCATCTACCCAACTAAGTTTAGCCAGACGAGTTGGGATAGAGGCAAAAGCCCGTTCCAAATCATCCAGGATTGGCAAAAGGTTAAGCATAAGCAGGCTATTGGCAAAATTAACTGATTCTTCCTTTTCCTGTTCACTGCGCCGCTTGTAGTTAATGAAATCAGCCTGGGCTCTTTGCCAGCCAGCCAGATTGGCTTCTGCCTTTGCCGTCTCCTCGGCCAAAGCCTGCTTTAGCACCTCTACATCTTCTACCTCGGCGGTCTCCGGTTCTGCTTTGCTGGCTGAACTTGCTTCTGGGTCTGGTTGTGTCATTATTTATTCCTTATCAATGGGCCTTATGCCGGGCTAGCTTGGGAAGCGTTTCCCTCCATATAGCTCAGCTACCATTTCACTCAGCACCGAGGATAAATAGCCAACAGTGGAGATAGCACGGGCGTAGGGCATTCGGGTAGGCCCGACTATACCTATAGTGCCAACGGCTTCGTCAGGAAGGCCATATTGGCGGATGACCACGCTGTAGTCGTGGATAACCTCTGCCTTATTCTCCTTACCTATAATTATCTGCACTCCATGGCTGGCTGGCTCGGGAGGAATGATAGCCTTGAGCAGATTTCGCTGCTCAATCAACTCCATTAAGGCTAGCACCCGGTGGCTAAGGGTAAACTCTGGCTGGTTAATCATAAAGTGCAAGCCATCAAGGTAGGGCTCTTCATACTCTTGCTCGTCTTCAGCCTGCATTATTTTTATTAGGCAATCACTTACCGGTTGTTCGGCGGCGGAAAGCCCGGTCGCTTTAGCCAAAATCTGTGGTCTGGTCAAACCAGAGTAAGCCGCATTTAGTTTGTTGGCAGTAGCGGTTAGCTCCGATTGAGTTATAACCTGGTCAAAGATTATTAGTTGTTGCTTTACTCTGGCTCCATGAAGAACAAGAACAACCAGTGCCAGTGAGTTTTGCAGAGCCACCAGCTCTATATGCTTGAAGTGGCAGTTTGCTGGTTTCGGCATAGTAACTACGGCCACATTTTGAACCAAACGAGCCGTAAGTGCCGCGGCTAGGCGTAGCCACTCCTCCAGCTCCTTCTCCACCTGATGAAAGAGGTGACTTATCAGGCGTTGCTCGGTTAAGGGTAGTTCGATGTCAGTTAGCGTTTCTACATAGTAGCGATAGCCCTTATCTGAGGGCATGCTTCCGGCTGAAGGGTGAGGGCGAATAATATAACCCTCTTGCTCCAGGTGTGCCACCTCATTGCGGATGGTAGCTGGACTTACCCCTAGTTCATAATCATTGGTGATGCTCTGTGATGATATCGGCATCCCCTTGACAATATATTGTCCCACTATAGACTTGAGTATTGTCCCGGCTCTGGGAGATAACATTTTTCTACCCCTTTACCTTAGTTAGCAGTCTAAGCCTGAGACTGCTAATCACTATTTAACTTACCATCTTTAGCCATTATTTGTCAAGAAAAAGCAGCCGGATTTTTTAGTCCTAATCTCATATTGACTGGGTGAACCCACCTCTGTTATATTTAGGCAGGCAGAAGTTTGAAAGTATGGATATTAGCTGGCTAGGTCATTCTTGCTTCAGGATTAAGGGTAAGCAGGTTACTGTTATTGCTGACCCTTATTCGCCAACTTTGGGCTACTCATTGGGTAAGCCTACGGCTCATATTGTAACGGTAAGTCATCAACATCCTGGTCATTCCTATATTCAGGGCATTGGTGGTGAACCGAGGCTGGTTACTGGACCCGGTGAGTATGAAATCAGCGGCGTCCTGATTATAGGGATAGCCACCTTCCATGATGCGGAGGGAGGTGGAAAAAGGGGTAAAAATACTGTCTATCTTATGGAGGTAGATGAGATAGCGATATGTCACCTTGGTGACTTGGGGCATGTGCTTACCGCCGAACAGGTAGAGGAGATAGACAACGTGGACGTGCTACTACTCCCGGTAGGTGGAGTGTCAACTATTAATGCCCCTATGGCGGCTGAGGTAGTGCGACAGCTTGAGCCAAAGGTGGTGATTCCCATGCATTACAAAACCCGGGCACTAAAACGGGAGCTGGAGCCGGTGGATAGGTTCCTTAAGGAGATAGGAGTAAAACAGGTTAACTCTCAACCCAAGCTGTCCTTCACCAAGCCCAGCCTACCGGATAACACACAGGTCTTTTTACTTGACTATTAAGACCCTATTCCCCTCTTATCAAAGCGAAGGAAATCCTCAGTATGGAAACCTGACTGACTAGAGCCGCCTTGATCCCGTTACCAGCACCAGCGTTGTAATTAACAGCAGTATTATGGTCAGAAGCAGACCACCAACTAGATATACTACCCAGTGGGGAACGATTGGCTGGGGTGGTGGCGGTGGTGGCGGTGGCAGCGGTGACTCGACTGTGGGTGGTGGTGAGGGCGGAGGAGGTGAGGGTGGCGATTCAGTGGTGAAGGCGCCAACAGCACTCCAGTCACTTTTAGTATCAGAACTGATAGCTCTGGCCTTCCAGTAATAGGTAGTGTCGTAGTTCAGGTTTATATTACTCTGCCAGGCCGTGCTGGGTAGGGCATAAGCCTCAATCTTAGCGATTGTGGGGTTACCCAAAGCAGGATAAGTCGATACTATTAGCTCATAACTGTCGGCACCGGCTATGCCACTCCACTGAAATACTGGTTTTACGGCTACCCCGGTGGCGCCAGCTTTAGGGCTATAAAGCTCAGGGGTAATAACGGTAGGGCTGAGGCTGGTGGTGAACGACCACTCGGCTGACCATGGGCTTAACACTGGCTCAGTGGCTCTCACCCGCCAGTAGTATGTGG
>DAOVGW010000024.1 GCA_030672225.1 Dehalococcoidales bacterium
TTAACCTGAGTCCCTTTGCCTTTAACCTGAGTCCCTTTGCCTTTAACCATAATAACCCCCTCTCCTAAGCCAGAGCCGCAGCACCACCGGTAATGTCAAGGAGCTCCTTAGTAATCATCTCCTGACGCGCCTTATTGTGCATCAGGGTTAAATCGTCAATAAGCTCACTGGCATTATCGGTAGCATTTCGCATGGCTACCATTCTAGCCGACTGCTCACTAGCAATGGACTCTAAAATTGCATGATATACCTGCATCTCTATAAAACGGGGCAGGAGCTCGCCTAAGACCGCGATTAACTCCGGTTCATATATGTATTCTACATTCTGGACAGCAGGTATAGGTGCCGGTTCAGCCGGCAGTACCCGCTCTAAAACCGGCTCCTGGGCCATGGTAGAGATAAAGCGGGTATAAGCCAGATAGACCTCATCAACAGCACCACTAGTAAAGTCATCAATAATAATACGGGAAATAGGCAGGGTATCAAGTAGGCTGGGGCGGTCACCAAGCCCGCTAAACTCAGCAACAATGTCTTGCCTACTGCGCCTCATAAAATCAAGCCCCTTACGGCCAACAGCAATAAGTTTAACCGCCGCCTTCTGCTCCAGTATGAAGCTGGCTGCCTTCCGATTGATATTAGCAACCAGCCCGCCGCAAAGACCCCGGTCAGGGGTAATATGCACCACCGCAATCTTGGTTACCGGCCGGCACTGAAGCAAGGGATGCAGCACAGGCAGTGCCGCCAGGGCGGCTATCACCTGGGTTATCTTCTCGGAATAGGGCCGTCCAGCTAAACCGCTCTCCTGCGCCCGCCTCATTCTTGCGGCGGCAATCATCTCCATAGCCCTGGTAATCTTGGCTATGTTGCGGACACCCCGTATCCGCTGTCGGATTAAGCGAATATCAGCCAATTTCTAACCTTACCCCCCAATAAATAATCTACCCGGCTAGAAAGCCCTTTTTAAACTCACTAATAGCTGCCTTTAGAGCCTTTTCAGTCTCGGAACTTATGTCCTTTTCCTTGGCGATTGCCTTACCTATCTTCGAGTATTTGGCTTCCATAAACCTATAGAAGTTGGTTTCAAAATCAACTACTTTATTTACCGGCACATCATCAATGTAGCCGTTGATAGCGGCATACAGGACCATAACCTGCTTTTCCAGTGGCACAGGAGCAAACTGGGGTTGCTTTAGGACTTCAGTAATGCGCTGACCGCGGTCAATCTGAGCCCTGGTGGCTTTGTCAAGTTCGGTGGTGCCGAACTGAGCAAAGGCAGCCAGCTCCCGGTACTGGGCCATCTCCAGCTTGAGCTTACCAGCTACCTTCTTCATTGCCTTGGTCTGGGCGGCACTGCCCACCCGGGAGACCGATAAGCCAACATTAACCGCTGGCCTGATGCCGGCATTAAACAGGTCTGGCTCCACATAAATCTGACCATCAGTAATAGAGATGACATTGGTTGGAATATAGGCGGCAACATCACCGGCCTGCGTTTCAATTATAGGTAAGGCGGTAAAGGAACCGCCGCCATTCTCTTCATTCATCCTCGCCGACCTCTCCAGCAAGCGGCTGTGCAGATAGAATATGTCACCGGGATAGGCTTCCCGCCCCGGTGGCCGGCGCAGCAGTAGTGACAGCTGGCGATAAGCCCAGCCATGTTTGGAAAGGTCGTCATAGATAATTAAGGCATCCTTACCCTGTTCCATAAACTCCTCACCTATGGCACAGCCGGCATAGGGGGCCAGATATTGCAGGGCGACCGATTCAGAGGCATTGGCGGCAACAACAATGGTATGCTCCATGGCACCATGAGATTCCAGGTTGGCCACCACCTGGGCTACCTTAGACGCCTTCTGGCCAATGGCAACATAGATACAGGTTAAATCGCCACCCTTTTGGTTGATAATGGTATCAAGGGCAATGACTGTTTTCCCAGTGGAACGGTCACCGATGATGAGTTCCCTCTGCCCACGACCGATTGGAATCATGCTATCTATCGCCTTAATACCGGTCTGTACTGGTGTATCCACCGACTTGCGGGCGACCACGTTGGGGGCAACCCGCTCCAATGGTCGAACTTTGTCACACTTTACCTCACCCTTACCGTCTATCGGACGCCCCAGTGGGTCAACCACCCGACCAATAAGAGCCTCGCCAACCGGCACCTCAGCAATGCGTCCAGTGCAGCGGACATCATCACCCTCTTTAATCCCGGAATCATCGCCAAGGATAACTGCGGCCACGCTATCCTCCTCCAGATTGAGGGCAATGCCCATGACGTCACCCGGAAACTGAAGCAGCTCATTATACTTAGCCCCAGCTAGCCCGTAAATCCGGGCAATGCCATCACCCACTTCAATCACTGTGCCCACATCCACCATGGTTACCTGAGCGCCAAACTGCTCAATCTGCTGTTTAATAACAGAAACTATATCCTGTCCCTTAGCCAACTTGCCCACCTCCTGACTAACTTTTGGCTATATTTCTTAACTTATTTCTTTTTTTAGAGCGGCTAGTTTACCGCGAGTGCTGCCATCCAGTAACTTACCGGCAACTCTGGCGACAAAGCCGCCGATTATGCCAGGGTCTACTTCAAGCTCAAGCACTACTTCCTTGCCAACAATATCACCCAGGTGCCGGCTTAACTTTAGCTTATCCTCATCATCAAGAGGAACAGCAGTAGTAACCTCAGCCTGTTCAATGCCACGGCAGCTATCCAGTAGGCGCTGATACCCATCGGCAATATCAGCCAGCATATCCAACCTGCCTTTGGTGAGCAACAAGTAAACCATGTTTAGCACCAGGGGGTCTATATCAGCCAGTCTCTCGGCTAGCAGTCTGGCTTTATCCTCAAAATGAACCTTTGGACTTCCCAGATATGCGGCAATCGTTGCATCCTGACCCAGGCGAGCAACTTTCTCCATGTCAGACTGCCACCGGTCTAATTCCTTCTTCTCTAGAGCAATGTCAAACATTGCCTGAGCATAGCGCCTAACAGAGATTTTTCTAGCCATTATAATTTCCTCTGGATAAAAGAATCTAACCCTTTTTCAGACCGGGACTCTCTTTAAGCACCTGGTCAATAATCTGGCGATGTGTTTCCTTATCTAGTGAGCGGTCAATGACCTTCTCGGCTGCTAGTATGGTTAAGCCAGCAAACTCCTTGCGCAGCTCACTAATAACCTCATCCCGTTCCCGACGAATTTCAGTACGCGCCCTGGTAATAAGGGCTTCCGCCTTTTGCTTGGCCTCCTCTTGTGCCTTTTGCCCCACCTCTTTCCCAATTTTAACCGCCTGGTCTATTATTTTCTGCCCTTTCTTACCAGCTTCAGCAATACGCTTTTCAGTCTCCTGCTCAGCTTTAGCCGCCTGCTGCTTAATATACTCAGTCTGCTCCATGCTCTCCTTAACCCTACGGGAGCGCTCATCAAGCATCCTCATGAACGGCTTATAAGCAACCAGGTAGAGCAGACCGAACAGAATACCAAAGTTAATAACCTGAGCTATCAACATTGATGGGTTTATACCCAGGCCTTCCATTCTTCAACCTCCCTAGCATAAATAATATATTTCTTGCCAAACTTAGGCATCAAATCATCAAACGAGAATAGCCACAACAAGGAACAACAGGCCAGCAACCTCTACCAATGAATATGGGCATACCACCTTCCATAACGGCTCTCTCCAATGCTAGCTACTAAAGAACGAAGGCCAGGAGAATGGCGAAGAGCAGGGCGTAGATAACAACAGCCTCGGTGAGACCAGCCATCAAAATCATATAAGTAAATATATGTCTTCTTGCCTCAGGGTTGCGAGCTATCCCCTGCAAAGCGCCAAGGCCGATTAGTCCAAGTCCTATACCGGGCCCAATCGCTCCAAGGCCAATTGCCAAACCCACCGCCAGCATTCTCGTTGCTTCAACATCCATTCTTTAACCCCCTTTATACATATTAGCACCGTAGTAACAAAATTCCTATGCCTAGTGTGCCTCTTCCCCATGAGGGGTTGCAGCAAAGGTAATAAAAATAAGAGTCAGTCCGGCAAAGATAAGAGCCTGTATGTAGCCGATAAGCAATTCAAGCCCATAAAATGGGACAGCGAGTACCCACGGGACAAGAAAGGCGGTCACCAAAAGCAGAACTTCACCGGCGGTCATATTGCCAAAAAGACGAATGGTGAGACTGACAATACGGACTAATTCGCTAAATCCTTCCAAAAGGCCGGTAAAGATGTTAAGCGCCCCGGTGAGCAGTTGAGGTAAACCAGCCTTAAGCCTGCCTTTGGATATCTGGCGCAGCCCGCTCACAAACTCCCTGACATCGAAGAACTTGCGCAGGTAGCCGATGCCAAGTCTGCGCAGGGCAGTGACTTCAACGAAGACAAATGAAATCAGAGCCAGGGCCAAAGGCAGATTAATATCGGTACTGGCCGGTCGAAGCAAATGCACCTCACCCTCAGCAGCGTGCACAGTTATCGAACCAAAACCAGGTAGTAGGCCGAGCCAGGCGTTAAAGCCGACAAAGAGAAAAATAGTAGCTATCATCGGGAAGAACTTACGCCCGTCTGTATTGCCGGCAACTTCGCGACAGAGGTCATAGAGCCAGCCAATCAAGAATTCAAAAGCAGCCTGTAACCTGCCCGGTACCAGCTTCATCCGACGGGTAATAGCATAAGAAAGTCCTACCACAAAAATCATTGTAATCCAGGCAGCAATCATAGTATTAGTAATCGGGAAGCCAAACGGATGAAAAACTGCTTCCGCTGGCAACTTAGGCTCTGGCTGGGGGACGCTAAGCCAGCTCGGTAATTCCACGCCAGGGAACATTATCGCACCTAGAGGGCCACTAGCAAAGCTGACTACCAGAAGAACAAGAAAAACAACTGAAATGCCAATCAAAACAGGGAAGGAGCAACCCAGAAGTCTCCGTTTAGGCACTAGCTGTCCTCCTTGTTCTGGCTGTTCTTAAAAAGGGGCAAAAGCATCCGATAAACACCGTAACCAGCAACGATAATGCCAAGAATTAGACCAGCTACCACAAAAAGAGGCTTGGTATCAAATTTACTATCCAGCCATAGACCGGCAAGCACACCCAACAGAATTGAGCCAGCAACATACCACCCAATACCTATCAGCCTTAGCGCTGATTGCCACCGGCGCATACCAGCCTCAAATTCTTAAGGAGTAAGCATATCAAAACCACCCCATTCAAGTCAAGCCACCACCTGGTAACAACATATAACCACCGGGTGCCAAACACCCTATTCAAACTAACCCTTAAACACCGTCTCTTTGGTCATTAAAAAGCCCGGGAACTATGAGTTCCAAGGCTTCTTGATTATCCACCACGCCTTAATTTATAGCCTTTACCACCATAAGTCTACCCTTGCTAAAAAGGTAAGGAAAGTCGCCATCAAAACCCCGAAGGAGCTCATCCATATTAAGAATTTTATTGGCTGTCAGCACTACCATGCTTTTGGCCAACCCCAAATCTGTCTAAAGTCCCGGCTCTTATTCAAGACTTTCGCTTATCAAAGTCATCCAGGTCAAGATTATCTATAAAGTCTCGGAAGGCGGACAACCTCTTTAGCTCTTCGTCACTAATCTTCCTGCCCTTCCCCTCAGCCTCCAAGTCCTTTTCGTCAATAATGGGTTTACCGGTCTCCTTGTCCAGCAGTATACTTGCCTTATCTAGAACCGACTCATCAGCATAGATAGTCACATCTGACCTGACCGCCAGCGCCAGTGCATCGCTAGGACGAGAGTCTATCTCCATCTGCTCGCCGTCTACATTGAGAATAATCTTGGCATAGAAAGTGTCATTCTTAAGGTCACAGACAATAATAGAGTCCACAGAAGCCCCTAGGGCATCAATTATCAAGCGCAGCAGGTCATGAGTTAGTGGCCTGGGTAGCGTATCACCCCGCAATTTTATGGCTATGGCATTGGCCTCGGCTGGACCAATCCAGATGGGCAGGTAGCGGTCTGCCATTTTCTCCTTTAAAATAACCACAAATTGAGAATTCATCAGGCCGCCACGAATACTGTCAATGCTCATCTCTATCATAATCAGCCCCTCCTAATGAAACTAAACCCCTCCTATTTCTTACCCGACGTATTAAATTCTACTCCTCACTACCGAATTCTACTCCTCACTACCGAAGCTGTCAACTGGAGACGCCGGAGATGCTGGCCAGCTTAAACATCTTAAGTTGACATCGCTGACATTATGGTATAATAACAACGCTTCTAACAAGCCCACCCATAAATTAAGGAGACACTACAGTTATGCACAGGGCTCAAAAGGCTATTTTGTGGTTTGACGAGGTCACCAAAGAGGATGTGCCAATTGTTGGCGGCAAAGGGGCAAACCTGGGTGAAATGACCGGTGCTCATATACCGGTTCCTCCAGGTCTTATTGTAACCTCAAGCGCCTACTATCAATTTTTACAAAAGTCAAATATCAGCGACAAAATTCTTGCCCGGCTAAAATCATTGGACCCGGGCGACAGTAAGCAGTTGCAACATGTTGCCGCCAAAATTAAAAAGTTAATTCTAGGTGCCCCCATGCCACCAAAAATAGCCACTGCTATCAAGGAAGCCTATAATAAATTGGGTGGGGGGCTGGTTGCGGTGCGCTCCTCAGCAACTGCTGAAGACCTGCCTGAAGCCTCCTTTGCCGGCCAGCAAAGCTCCTTCCTCAATGTTGAGGGAGAGGATAATGTAGTGGCTGCCGTCCAAGCCTGCTGGGCCTCCCTTTTTGAACCACGGGCTATCTACTACAGACACCAGCAAGGGTTTGACCACTTTAAGGTCGGTATGGCCGTTCCGGTGCAAAAAATGGTCGCCTCCGAAACCTCCGGAGTTATGTTCACCATAGAGCCGGTAACCAGTGATAGCGGCAAGATGGTTATTGAGGCGATATACGGTCTGGGCGAAGGACTTGTCTCAGGCGAGGTAAACCCCGACCTTTATATTATAGATAAAAGGGGGCTATCAATTAGCTTTAAAAGGCTAAGCCGGCAGAAGCATCAACTAAGCAGAAACCCGGCTACCGATAACAAGAAGACCAATACCTGGCAACCACTGCCACCCTCAACCCAGGCTCAGCAGAAGTTAACCGATGAGAATGTTCTCCAGCTAGCCAAGCTAGGGAAACAGATTGAAGACCACTATCAAAGTCCACAGGATATTGAATGGGCAAGGGAAAATAACAAGTTTTACATTGTTCAAACCCGCCCGGTAACCACCCTTAAGGAAACAACCGAGGTTGAACCTGAAATCAATGCCCCGGTGCTACTCACCGGAGGCGCTGCCAGCCCGGGACTGGCAGCCGGACCGGTAAAAATAATACGTAAGGCTTCACAGATTGACCAGGTGCACAACGGTGATATCCTGGTTGCTGAGATGACAACCCCTGATTTTGTGCCGGCGATGAAAAGGGCGGTAGCCATTGTCACTAACCGCGGCGGCCGAACCGCCCATGCCGCCATTGTCAGTAGAGAACTGGGGATTCCCTGCGTGGTCGGTGCCGAGGGGGCAACAACCACCCTGGCTGACGGGCAAATAATCACCATTGACGGTTCTCATGGCAAGGTCTACAACGGTAAGGTA
>DAOVGW010000036.1 GCA_030672225.1 Dehalococcoidales bacterium
GGCCAAAAGGGGGGCCTTTGCCAATGTGGACATGGCTATGATAGTCCATCCAGGGACACACGACACTGCCACCAGCGAAACCCTGGCCTGTATCTCGCTTGAGATTGAATTTTTTGGCCGGGAGGCCCACGCCGCCGCCAATCCTGAGGCAGGCATCAACGCCCTGGAAGCAATGCTCCAGTCCTTTAACGGCATAAACTCACTCAGGCAACACACTAAGGGCAAGGCCCGTATCCACGGCATTATAACCGATGGTGGCCAGGCGGCTAACATTGTCCCGGCTCACAGTGCCGGGAGTTTCTTGGTGCGCGCCGCAGATGAAACCTACCTTAAAGAGCTAAAGCAGAAGGTCCTAAACTGCTTTTTAGGTGCCGCCACCGCCAGCGGTGCCCGCCTTAAGTACAGATGGAGCAAGCTCCAATATGCCCCGATGTGTAATAACTTGACAATGGCTCGGCTTTTTGCTAAAAATATGATCTCCCTGGGGCGCAAGGTGAAGCTCTACGACCCCAGCCAAACCTTCGGTTCAACTGATATGGGCAATATCAGCCAGGTCGTACCCAGTATCCATCCCTTCGTTGCCATAGCTCCAGCAGAAGTAAGCAGTCATTCCCCCGAGTTTGCTGCGGCAGCCGCTTCCGAGACAGGCATGAAGGGAATGATTGATGCCGCCAAGGCACTGGCAATGACGGTGGTTGATTTGCTATCTAGTCCGGAGACAGTAACCAGAGTCAAAGAAGAGTTTGCGAAAAATACATGACTACCATGTGTAGGGACACCAGGCTGCTACTACCCTTCCTTCCCGAGCTGGGGTATAATAGAAAGGGTAAGTTGGGCTGATAACGAGCACCGAATAGCGGAATAAGGAGAGTTGGTGAAAGTCTATCCGGACATTGATGTTGGTTCAGTAGCTACCAAGCTGGCTGTGCTGGACAGTAGAAGCGAGCTCAAAAGGGAATTTAAGCAAGGAAAATGATAAGAATAGGCATTCCCAGGGCTCTACTCTACTACCAATACTACCCCATGTGGAAAACCTTTTTTGAGCAGTTGGGGGCTGAAGTTGTGGTTTCATCCTCGACTACAAAGGAGATGTTCACTTCAGGCCACGCCAGACTTATTAGTGAGATTTGCCTCCCGGTAAAAGTTTTCTGCGGGCATGTGCTTTCCTTGGTCAACAAATGCGACTATATCTTCATACCCTCTATTCATAGCGTGGAGCCTAAGGTCTATAGCTGCCCCAAGTGCATCGGTTTACCCGATTTAATTGAGGCAAGTATCCCAGAGTGCCCGCCTCTTCTTGTCCCAGAAATCGATGTCAACAAGGGGAAGCGTGCTCTCTATCAAGCGATTTATAAGCTTGGGCGCCCCTTTACCTGGAACCCACTAAAAATCAAAAAGGCAGCTGAAGAAGCACTGCAAGCTCACCAGGCATATCAAGAACAGATGCAGTGCGCCAAGTTGACATCACCGCAGGCAATAGAAGAGATATTTTCCAAATCGAGGAAAGAGGCCAAGAACAATGGCTCTGGCTCTACAATCAATGTTGCCTTAATTGGGCATCCTTATTTGCTGCATGACGAATATATTAATCACAGGCTGGTATCTCGATTGCAAGAGATGGGGGTTAAGACCCTCTTTCCCGAGACAGTGGAGGAGGACGAGCTTCTTGCTTCGCTCTCTGAACTTGTTGAGCGCCCCTATTGGACTTGCGAAAGGGAGATTATTGGCGCTGGAAGCTACTATCTGCAGAACAGCGTCGATGGAATAATCTCGGTCGCCGCCTTCGGCTGTGGTCCTGACTCCCTGATGGTAGAGTTACTCCAGCGCCAGGCAAGGCAGCAGAAAAGACCTTTCCTAAATCTTGTCCTTGACGAGCATACAGCCGAGGCGGGTTTACTCACTCGGCTTGAAGCCTTTACCGATATGATCCGCCGAGACAAGAAGAAAAGTTCTAAACCTGCTCATACTTACTGCCCTAGGAAAGACGAGGAGCAGCAAAAGATTGGTACTCTGGGTGTCCCCAACTTTGGCAACATATCTGCCGCGCTTAGGTTGCCAGTTGAGATGCTCAACGTTTCCCTAATCGTACCCCCGGTTACCAAGCGTACCCTTTCTCTTGGCACCAAGTACTCACCTGAATTCGTTTGCCTTCCTTTTAAAATGATACTGGGTACTTTCATCGAGTCTTTGGAGCTGGGGGCAGATACCCTGATTATGGTGACCAGCTTTAATGCTTGCCGAATGGGGTACTATGCCAAGGTGCAGGAGATAATCCTCAAGGACCTTGGGTATAACTTTCAAATGCTCACAATTAAGAGTTCGGAAAAGGGTTTAATCGGAGTGCTCAAAGCGATTAAACGATTTTCCAACGATGCCTCATGGCCTACGATTATTTCTGCCTATCGCTTAGGCACAGCCAAGATAAAGGCTTTAGATGATGTGGAGCGGGGGGTGCAAAAGGTGCGAGCTGTGGAGCTAGAAAAGGGTACGACTGATCATATCTTTAAGCAGGCAATTCAGGCAATCGATGAAGCCACGGGAGTTTCTCATTTGAAAGAAATAGTTAGGGAATACCTTAAAAGATTAAACCAGATACCTCGGGATTTGAAGATGATACCCCTCAAGGTTGGCATCATTGGTGAGCTTTATGTAGTGATGGAACCCTTTACCAACATGAATTTAGAGGTTGAGTTAGGCAAGCTAGGGGTAGAGGTGAGACGTACCAAAAGTACCTTCTTCTCGGAATGGGCTAAATTCGGTGCCTATAATGTCCTCAATGAGGAGAAAAAGGATTTGCGAAGGTTCGCAGAGCCGTATCTAAAGCATGATGTTGGTGGTCATGGCTTAGAATCAGTAGGGGAGAAGGTGCGTCGCACTGGGGAGTATGATGGTATGGTCCATTTGGCGCCTTTCACCTGCATGCCCGAAGCCATTGCCCAGAACATTATGCTGACTACCAAGGAGGATATCCCAGTGCTTACTATCTTGTGTGATGAGCAAACAACCAAGACAGGCATGCTAACCAGGTTGGAGGCGTTCGTCGACCTGCTGCAGCGTAAGCGGCGGGCAGCAAATAACCGACAAAGAGTAATCAGCTGAGGAGACGTTCATGGAAGCCTATCTGGGTATCGATGTTGGTTCAGTAACTACCAAGCTGGCTGTGCTGGACAAAAATGATGAGCTTATTACCCACACCTACCTGTTGACGCAAGGTAAGCCTATTGAGATGGTGCAGCTGGGGCTAGTACAAATCAAACAGTGCCTGCCTCGGGATGCTGACATCTGCGGTGTGGCTACCACCGGCAGTGCTCGCTACCTGACTGGGGTCATTGTTGGCGCTGATTTAGTCAAAAATGAGATTACCAGCCATGCTGTAGCTACCCTACACTATATCCCCCAGGTGCAAACCATCATTGAAATCGGGGGGCAAGATAGTAAGATTATCATTATCAGGGATGGGGTAGTAACCGACTTCGGCATGAACACTGTATGTGCCGCCGGTACCGGTAGTTTTCTTGACCACCAGGCACGGCGCCTTAATATGAGCATTGAGGAGTTCAGCCGGCTGGCACTGGAAAGTAACACGCCAGCCCGCATTGCCGGGCGATGCACGGTTTTTGCTGAATCAGATATGATACACAAACAACAGATGGGACATCGAACTGAGGACATTCTCTACGGGCTGTGCCAAGCACTAGTGCGCAACTACCTTAATAATGTTGGCCTGGGTAAGGAGATTAAATCCCCAATAGTATTTCAGGGTGGGGTTGCCTTTAACCAGGCTATAGTCAAGGCACTCCAAGAAGAGCTTGATGCTGAGGTCATTGTCCCACCCCACCACGAGATTATGGGAGCAATGGGAGCCACCCTACTGGTGCACGAAGAGATGGTCAGTAATAACAATGGAAGCAAGTTCAAGGGATTTGGCATAAGCGAAGTAGAGTATCACACCTCCTCATTTGAATGCAAAGCCTGCCCTAACCTCTGTGAGATAGCCCGACTTTCGCTTGATGGTCAGGTTCTTGCCTGCTGGGGAGGTCGTTGTGACCTGTGGGAAAGAAAGCCAGAAAGCCAGGGTGGATAGATGAGAATAGCCGTTGATGCCGATGGCGGCGAATACGCCCCACATGAGATAATTAAAGGAGCTATAGAAGCCGCCAGGGAGTACAAAGTGGATATTGCTCTGGTCGGCAAAAAGGCCATGCTCCATGTGGTAGCCGGAAAACACCTGAAGAATTTAAACCTTACCACCATCGGAGTCAGCCAAGCTATCGGCTGTCACGAACATCCTATGGAAGCGGTGCAGGCTAAGCCACGTTCTTCAATAGTGATTGGCATCAACCTAGTAAGGGACGGTAAGGCCGACGCCTTTGTCTCAGCCGGTAATACCGGGGCGGTGTTGTGCGCCGCCCTGCTCAGCCTGGGGAAGATAGCGGGTATTGAGCGCCCGGCACTGGGGAGTATCATTAACCTCATCCCCGCTGCTCCTGCTCTCCTCATTGATGCTGGCGCCAATGCCGATTGCCGACCAAGCCACCTAGTTCAATTCGCCCATCTGGGTAACATCTATGCTCAACATGTTCTCAATATAGAATCACCCCGCATTGGGCTACTCAGCAACGGGGAGGAAGAGACCAAGGGTAATCGCCTCATCCAAAAAAGCCACCAGCTTCTCAAGAAGTCAAACCTGAATTTTATCGGCAATATAGAAGGCAATGACTTAGCCCAAAGAACCGCTGATGTCATTGTTACCGATGGTTTCACCGGCAATATAGTAATCAAAACCGTTGAGGGACTAGGCGACTCCTTTATCAAGCTGCGACACGCCCTTAGCAGTGCCTATCACCTTCGGGGACGTGCTCTTCTAGCCGATGTCGGCCTGGGCTTCTTAGTCAAGGGAATGGACTACCGAGAATATGGCGGGGCATGTCTACTGGGAGTAGAGGGAAATATCATTGTCGCTCACGGTCGCTCTCAAGCCAGGGCAATCAAAAATGCCATTGGACTTGCCAAACGAACAGCAGAAAAAGGCATCTGCCAGTTAATTAGCGAGGTGAACCATGAACAAGGAGTATGATGTCGTTATTATCGGTGGCGGTCCTGCCGGGCTTACCGCCGGGCTCTACACTGCCCGAGCTAAGCAGAGCAGCCTACTTATAGATAAGATGATGGTCGGCGGTATGATTACCGAAGCCGCCCAAGTGGACAACTACCCCGGTTTCCCCGAGGGTATCAGCGGCCTTGAGCTGGGCGAGTTAATGCATAAGCAGGCAACAAAATACGGCCTAAAAACTATTACTGCCGGGGTTACTGCCATTGAACTTGAGCAGGGGCTAAAGGTGATAAAGACCACCGAGGGCGACTTTGTCGCCCGGACAGTGATTATAGCCAGCGGCTCAGAACGACAAAAACTGGGCGTTCCCGGAGAAAAAGAATTCACCGGCAAAGGGGTGTCCTATTGTGCCACTTGCGATGCCCCATTCTTTAAGGAGCAGCCGGTGGCCGTGGTCGGTGGTGGTGATGCCGCTATTGATGAAGCCCTGCACCTTACCAAGTTTGCCTCCAAGGTTACCGTCATCCACCGCCGTGACCGGCTCCGCGCTACTGCTGTCCTCCAGGAGAAAGCCTTTGCCGAACCCAAAATAGAATTCCGGTGGAACAGCGTGGTTGAGGCGATTGAGGGCGGAGATTTTGTTGAGAGATTGAGACTGCGTCAGATAATAAGCGGTGAGAAATCCGTCCTCCGGGTAGCCGGCGTCTTTGTATCCGTCGGCTTGAAGCCCGATACAGATTACTTAAAAGGTGCGCTGCCACTGGACGCCTCCGGCCATATCATCACCAACGAGAAGATGGAGACCAGGGTAGCCGGAATATTTGCCGCTGGCGATATACGCGCCGGCTCAATCCGACAAGCCATAGCCGCCGCCGGTGATGGGGCTACTGCTGCTTTCTACGCCAAAGAATTTATCGGCAAATAGACTTTCACTTCACCGCCGGCTGAAGTATAATTATAAAGAAGGGAGATTATGAAGGTCGTTTTTCTAGAAGATGTGCCCAAAGTAGCTAAAGCCGGTGAAATAAAGGAGGTAGCTGATGGCTACGGCAGAAACTTCCTCATACCTAAAAAGCTGGCTGTGCCAGCCACCCCCGGGGTATTCAACCAGCTTGAAGCCCGGCGCCGTACCCAAGCCAAAAAGCAAGCCCAGATAGAGGCTGAACTGATTGAGCTGGCTAAGAAGCTAGCCGGTAAGGAGGTCATCTTAAAAGCCAAAGCCGGCGCCAAAGACCGCCTTTATGGCCGGGTCACCAGCGCCGATATTGCCGCCGAGTTGAAGAGAGCATTCGGGGTAGCCGTTGACAAAAGAAAGCTAGAGCTGGCCGAGCCTATCCGCCAGCTTGGCAGCTACGAAGTCAGCATCAGGCTGGGCAAGGATATAACACCCAAAATAACGGTTACTGTAACCGAAGAGGGGGCTGGCTAAATGCCCAACGGAAAATTGCCGCCGCACGATATTGATGCCGAAGAATCAGTAAACGGTTCACTGCTTATAGATGGCAAGGCTATCTATGATGTAGCCGTCCTGCTTAAGGCGGAGGATTTCTATAGTGAACAGAATAGGTGGATTTACAATGCCTGCCTGTCGCTCTACCAGCGCAATGAGGCAATAAACCAGATAACAGTAGCCCAGGAGCTGGACAGACAAGCAAAGCTGGAGAAATGCGGCGGCGGCGCTTATCTTTCTCACCTTATCTCTGTAGTCCCTACCTCACTTGATATTGAACACTATGCCCGAATTGTCTACCGCCTATCAATAATGCGCCAGCTGATATTCGCTGCCGATAAAATTTCCGAGATTGGTTATGAAGCGGACCCGGATGTCAGTGGTGCTCTCTCTAAAGCCGAGGAAGCCCTGTTCCAGCTCCGTCATGAACGAGGTTCGTTAGATTTTATCCACATAAAGAGTGTCCTTGACCGGTACTTTGAAGTCCTTCCCTCCCCAGAAGATAAAGACTACAAGCAAATTCCCCACATAGCGTCAAGTCTTACCGGGCTGGATGAACTGCTGGGCGGCTTTCAGCGCTCTGACCTGATTATCATCGCCGGCCGACCCAGTATGGGCAAGACCAGCCTGGCGCTTAACCTTGCCAGGAATGCCGGCGTGGAGCAGAGGGCATGTGTTGCCCTGTTCAGCCTGGAGATGTCCCGGGGGTCACTGGTGCAGCGCCTGCTGTCCACTGAAACCGGAATACAGTCAAGGCGCATCCGCCTCGGTCAACAAACAGAGGAAGAGGAAAGACGGATTATGGATGCCACCGGCATCCTCTCCGAAGCACCAATCTATATTGACGACTCACCCATGCTGCGCATGTTTGAGATGAGGAGCAAAGCCCGCCGCCTCCACTATGAGCGTGGCATTGACCTCATTATTGTTGACTATCTGCAGTTGATGCAGGGACTCGCAAGGGGTGAAAACAGGGTCCAGGAAATCAGCTACATCACCCGCTCCCTCAAAGCCCTGGCACGCGAGCTAAATGTACCGGTAATAACCATTTCCCAGCTCAGCCGGGCGGTGGAGTGGCGCGCCTCCCACAAACCCCAGCTCTCCGACCTGCGTGAGAGCGGCAGTATTGAACAGGATGCTGACATCGTCATCTTTATCTACCGCGACGAATTATACTATCCCACCAAAGAGGACTGGGAAAAAGACCATCCTGAGGAAGAGTACCCCAAAGAACTAGCCGATATCATAGTTGCCAAGCATCGCAATGGGCCTACCGGTCAGATAAAGGTGCGTTTCCGACACAGCCTGACCAAGTTCGAAAATCTTACCAGGGCGGAGCCAAGCCTGTTATGAAGCAACCGGACTTCACACGAAATTCAAGATAGACAGGTTTACTGATACTGACTCTATTAAAAGCTAGATTTATTATGAAACAATTTAATGGTTTCCCAGCCAGGATGCAGTTTACCCCTGTGCCCAATCTTTTCTTCAGTCAGCTGATGCCGCAAATCGACGATATTAACGAGCTAAAGACAACGCTCCACATTCTATGGGCACTCTACCGCAGACGGGGCTATCCCCGCTTCGTAACTCACACCGAGCTTTTAGATGATACCAGCTTAGTGAGCAGCCTCAAGGAAGCAGCCAAGCCAGCCGACGAGGCACTACGCAGCGCCCTTAAGATAGCTACTAAACGAGGAACCATACTTCATTTAGTAGTTGACCTTAACGGAAAGGCTGAGGAGCTCTACTTCCTCAATACCCAGTCCGATAGACAGGCAGTAGCTAAAATCCAAAACGGAGAACTCAAGCTACCGGGACTGAAAGCCAAGGTGCCAACCAGTATTGAGGTTGAGCAGTTACCCGACATCTTTACCCTTTTTGAACAGAACATCGGCATGCTAACGCCGATGATTGCTGAAGAACTACGTGAGGCGGAGAAGTTATATCCTGAGACCTGGATTAAAGATGCCATTAAAGAGGCGGTTAACCAAAACAAACGTAAATGGAGTTACATTTCAGCAATTCTAGAACGCTGGTCCACAGAAGGTAGGAGCGATGGAACATATAGGCGAGACGCTGAAAAAGAGGACCCTGATAAATATATCAAGGGCGAATACGGACACATGGTCAGGCGCTTCGGACGCTGAAAAAGAGCCCTCGCCAAGCTCAAACTGCCCGCTTTGTAACGGGGCTGGCTTTGTTCATCCCCTGCTAGCCTCAGGAAAACCGGATTTCAGTCGGGTCACCCCCTGCTGCTGTACCCAGCAAGAGACCAATAGAGAGCGCCAAACCCGCCTAGAGCGCTATAGCAACCTGGGTTCACTCAAACACCTTACCTTTGATAACCTGATACCTCAGGGTAGAAGCGGCTATGCTATAAGTCAAGAGCAGTTTAAGCGCGCCTATGAGTCCGCCAAGGCATTTGCCAATGACCCTCAAGGTTGGCTAATCCTTGTTGGGTCCAGCGGCTGTGGCAAAACACACCTGGCAGCCGCTACTGCCAATGCGCGCTTAAGTTTGGGTTACCCGGTTTTCTTCATCACTATAGCCGACCTCCTTGACCACTTGCGTTCTGCCTTCAGCCCTAACAGTAACATAGCTTATGATACCTTCTTCGACCAGGTGCGCAACACACCACTACTCATCCTGGACGATTTAGGCACCCAGACGGGCACACCATGGGCTAAGGAAAAGCTGGACCAACTATTAAACCACCGCTTTGCCAATGAACTGCCTACCGTGATTACCGCCAGCACCCCAGTTCAAGAGCTGGAGGTAAGAATACGCACCCGTTTGACCGACCCCAGACTGTGCCAGGTATATGAACTAGAAGAGAAACAAGCCGATGATGCTCTAGGCTATACCTGGGGGCCAGGGCTAGAGCTAGAAAAGAGCATGACCTTTGCCAAATTTACGAAGCGCCTCAACCTGCCGCTGGAGCAGCAGGAGAGTCTGGAGAAGACATGTCACTCTGTGCTTGAATTTGCCAGTTCACCTGAAGGCTGGATAGTACTGCAGGGAGTTACCGGCTGCGGCAAGACGCATCTGGCAGCAGCCATCGTTAACTACCGCTACCAAGCGGGGGAGCCAGCCCTTTTTGTAGTCGTCCCTGAGTTCCTTGACCACCTGCGGTCCACCTTCAGCCCCGATAGCAAGGTATCCTATGACCAGCTATTTGAAAGAGTAAAGACCACCCCACTTCTGGTTCTGGACGACTTCGGGGAGCAGACAACGACACCCTGGGCACAGGAAAAGCTGTACCAGGTCATCAACTACCGCTATAATGCTAAACTGCCAACAGTAATTACTACCTGTCGCTCACTTGAGGAAATTGAGAGGCGATTTAGCTCTCGTTTTGTAGACCCGAAGGTCAGCATGGTACTGGAAATCCATGCTCCTGATTACCGGGGCGATTTAAAGCCCGGCCAACGAGCTAAAAGCTACCGCCGCAGCGGAAAAGGTCGCCGGGGGTGAAGCCATAACTTGCATGGTCAACAGTTTTTTAGTAAAATGAGGCAGTTTTGGGGTAGAGAGAAGCTTTAGACATGGTAAACCGTGCTGTTCTGGTACTAAATCAGGGCTATGAGCTCCTTAATATATGTCGCGTCCGACGAGCAATAGTGTTAATTCATAAGGGTAAGGCTGAAATGCTGGAGAACGGGGTGGGCTTTATCCACTCGGCCAGCGATATTTTCCCGATACCTTCGGTAATCAAAATAGAGCGCATGATTAAGCGTCCCCGACCTGAGAGAAAACTGACCCGCCTCGGCGTCTTCCACCGTGACAAATACACCTGCCAGTACTGCGGCCAGGAAAGCCGAGAGCTTACCTTAGACCATGTTATCCCGCGATACCGCGGCGGCGAGCACACCTGGGAAAATGTAGCTAGCGCCTGTATCCCCTGTAATCGTCGCAAGGCGGGCAGAACTCCGCAGCAGGCTAGTATGAGATTAATCTGCCAGCCCTCCCGGCCACACGGCAACACTCCCTTTTTCATTTCCTACCACTACCTAAAGCGCCCGAGCGAGTGGCAAAAATATCTGCCCCAGTGACCAGCTACTTAAACCGTCAACACAAGTTTAACGAAACGATAGCGATAGCTCCTTGCCCTTTGAAATCCTGGCTAATGTAGACTACCTAACCCCGTCGCTTCTTGCCAGGAGCCGTCTCATTAAGAGTGGTAATCTCACTGAGGGGCAGTTCTACCCTGGCGCCACTCTCCAGTTCAACCAATACCGTTTCCGCAAGAGGATTACCACCGACCACACTAGCCACCCCGGTAGCCATAGAGACGCTCTGTCCCACATTGGGCATTTTCGCCTTCATAGCGCGGTACTGTTCGCACTCATAGCCCAGGCAGCACAGCAAGCGGCCACAAATACCTGAAATCTTCATCGGGTTAAGGGATAGATTCTGCTCCTTAGCCATTTTAATTGAAACCGGGCTAAGCTCACCCAGGAAAGTGGCACAACAAATAGGACGACCACAGCGGCCAAAGCCACCCATCAGCTTGGTTTCATCCCTGGGTCCTATCTGCCGCAATTCCACCCGTACCTTGAGACGGTTGCTTAGTTGCCGAACCAGTTCACGGAAATCAATCCTCCCCTCGGCGCTAAAGAAAATGGTAAGACGACTACCATCAAGGTTATATTCAGCCGACAGAAGCTTCATTGGCAGCCTTAGTTCGACAATTAGCTCGGCACAACCAGTCAGGGCCTCTTTCTCCTTCTCCTCAAGTTTGGTAGCACGCTCTCTGTCCTCAGCCTCTGCCTTGCGCACCACCAGCTTGAGTGGCTTGGTTATCCCGTTAGCCTTCACCTGCGAAGGAACAACAACCACCCGTCCCAGCTCCAGACCACGGGCCGTCTCAACGACAACGCAGTCATTTACCTCAAGCTCAATACCCCCTGAGTCAAAGTAATATGCTCTACCAGCCCTTTTGAAACGTACACCAACAATATCAGCCATCCTAATCTCCCTGTCTCTCTTCTACTAAAAGATGGTTAGTAATACCATTAAACTAAAACCACACCCGGTTTTTATCTTAGAACCCTCTCCCCTTGCCCTCTGGGTATACCAAGCATTAAAACCTCCAGCACCAGGCGCGGATTGGCATTCTGCCGCAGCTCGTCTCCAGCCGAGAGAAGGCTACTAATAACAGCTCTTATCTCAGCAAGGCTAAAATCCCTAGCCAGGTCAGCTAGTTTAGCTTCAAGGTCAACATTGGTGATAGCTTCACCGAAGCCAACTTTAACCAGCAGTAGGTCACGCCAGAAATCAAGCCACAAATCTAGTATCTCCCACACTAAGCCCCGCCGCTGGCTAAACTGGCCAGCTAGCTCAGCAGCATAGGTAAAACGCTCCTCATAGTCAGCAATGATTATGTCAAGTATCCTGTCCTGCCTTTCACTGCGCTGCCTGAGCAAGCTATCATCAAGAGCTGCCGATAATGCCCAGCCGAAACAGCCGTGACAGAGCCTGGCCAGGAGTTTAGCCTTTTGCGGCTCGATTCCCCAGCGACTACTAAGAGCAGTCTCCACCTCACCAGCCGCCAGGGGAAGTAGCTCCAGCCGCTGGCAACGAGAAACTACCGTGGCTGGAAGAAGGCTAAAGTTCGCCGTTAGCAGGATAAAGACTACCCTGCCCACAGGCTCTTCCAGTGTCTTAAGCAGGCAGTTAGCCGCTTCGGTTGACAAGTGCTGCGCCCCATCAATAATAAATAGCTTATACTTACCCTCAAAGGGTGGCAGGTAGGCTTGGTGCTGCACCTGTCTAATCTGGTCGATACTAATCTCGGTTCGGGTTTTAGCCTCATCAGTGTTACCGGCAGAGGCGAGACCTATAATCTGGACATCAGAGTGCTTGGCCGAGGCTATTCTCTGGCACGAGTTACAGACACCACAAGGCGGCTCAGATGCCTCACAGTTTAGCGCCTGAGCCAGATTTAGAGCCAGGGTCATCTTACCTACATGAGGCGGGCCAATAAAAAGATAGGCATGAGCAATAGCACCCTTCTCCAGGCTGCGCTTAAGTAATGATACAGCTCTACTTTGTCCAACTACCTGCCACACTTATAAGGGTCTCCTGTCTCACTATTTAAAGCAAATCACACCTGGTCAGGTCGTCAAAGGTCTCACGGCGGCGAATAAGACGTGCCTTACCCTTTTTGACCCCAACAACGGCTGGCTTGAGTGAGGCGTTATAGTTACTCTGAAGTGGCAGACAATAGGCACCACAATCGGGTATGGCTATAATATCGCCAGCTGAAACCGGTGGTAGGCTAATATCTTCAACCAGTACATCACCCGACTCACAGCACTTACCAGCAATGGTAACCAGCCCGGCTTCTTCCTCCAACACCTTATTGGCTACCAACGCCTCATATTTAGCACCATAAAGGACAGGACGGATATTATCAACCATACCACCATCTACCGAGACATAGCACCTGAGCCCAGGTATATCTTTGACCACGCCTACCATGTATAGTGCCATCCCAGCCTGTCCCACGATTGCCCTTCCCGGCTCAAGTGTAAGCATCGGTAGTGCCAGCTTTAACTGCCTGCATTTACTGAGCAACTTGGACACTATTGCCTCAGCATAAACAGAGATAGGAGGCGCTGGCAAGTCCAGGGTATATTGTATGGCAAAGCCGCCACCGATATTGAGTTCCTCAAGCTCAAAGCCGTGTTTTAGCTTCATCTCAGCAGCGAATTCAAGCACAACTTCAATAGCCTCATGGTACGGCTGAACTTCAAAAATAAGAGAACCCAGGTGAAAGTGCAACCCGACAAGGTTCAGGCTAGGGGCTGACATGGCTTCAGTCACCGCCTTATCAGCACTAAACAACGGGAAGCCAAACTTACTACCAATAACGCCGGTAGTAATATGTTCATGGGTATGGGGGTCTACTCCAGGAGTCAGACGCAGCAGGATATCGGGTATATGACCTGTCTCCTCAGCCATTTCACCCAGCCTATTAAGCTCATCAAAGCTGTCAACCACAATGCGGCCAACATGATGCTTGAGAGCCAGTCTGAGCTCCTCGGCTGATTTGTTATTGCCGTGGAAATAGACCATATCCATGGGGAAATCAACCGACCTAGCAATAGCAAGCTCTCCGCCCGAGACTACATCCAGTCCCAGCCCCTCTTCCCTAAAGATCACCGCCAGAGCCCCGTTCAAAAAGGCCTTGCTAGCATAAATAACTGTAGTCTCAGAGTAGCGCCGGCCAAACTCAGTTTTAAACTCGCGGCACTTGTTGCGCAGGCTAAACTCATCAAAGACATACAGAGGTGTCCCAAACTCAGCAGCTAACTCCACAGTGTCACAGCCGCCAACCATGAGGTGACCCTCGCTACTTACCTCGGCAGTTAACGGGAAAAGAGAAAGTTTAGCTACTTTAGTTGCCATTCTCCCTAATAATACCAATGCCCTAATATGAAGTCAATTTACGCCCTGTCCTCCAGTCGCACCACTTTACAGATGAAACCACTTCAGCTAAAATAATTATTGTTGCTATGATTAAAGCAGTCTTTTTCGACCTCTATCAGACCCTAATCCGCTATGAACCACCGCGAGAAGAAGTCCAGGCGAAAGTACTCAATGATTTCGGGATTGAGGCAGCCCCGGAGAGCCTCCGCCGACCTCTAGCCATTGCCGATGAATTTATATATCAAGAACATGCCCGTCTTCCTATAGGTAAGCGCACCGATGAGGAAAAGAGAGCCCTGTATGCCCAATACCAGGGGATAGTGCTCAAAGAAGCAGGAATAGAATCCTCCCAGGAGCTCATCGGCGGCATCTTAAGCAAAATGCAAAAATTCAAATTCGCTCTCGTCCTTTTTGATGATGTCCTGCCTGCCCTTTCAGAACTTAAGGGCAAAGGGCTAATCCTGGGTCTCATCTCAAATGTAGACTACGATATAGCCCCTCTCTGCCAAAAGCTAGGCTTAAGCCCACTACTTCAGATAGTGGTTACCTCGCAGGACACGGGCTTCAATAAACCACAGCCCCAGATATTTTCTGAGGCAATAAGGCAAGCCGGAGTCCAGGCACAAGAGGCAATGTACGTTGGTGACCAATACCAGATTGACGTCATCGGCGCTAATAGCGCTGGCCTACATGGAGTGCTCCTTGACCGTAACAGTTACTTTGAGGGGGCTACAGAAAACCTAAAAATCCGAAACCTCCACCAGCTAGTAGAGCACCTGAGGACGGTAAAGAAATGAAAAGAATAACCATATTCTCAGTAATGTTAGTTTTGCTGGTTGGGACAACGGTGCCGGGTTGCAGTGATGCTACAGTAACCTTTCCTGATACGAATCTTGAAGCTACTATTCGTGAAACTATAAACAAGCCCGAAGGTCCGATTTTCACGTCCGACCTCAAATCCCTCACCATGCTCGAAGCTCAGGAGAGAGGCATCTCGGACCTCACCGGCCTGGAACACTGCGCAAACCTGCGGTGGCTTGCCCTTGTTGAAAACAATATCAGCGACCTCTCACCACTGGCAGGCCTTACCAACCTTCAGGAGCTTTTCCTTACTAGCAACAATATCAGCGACATCTCGCCACTGGCAGGCCTTGCCAACCTGGAGTATCTTGAACTTTGGTACAACAATATCAGCGACATCTCACCACTGGTGGAGAATAGTGAACTTTCAGAGGGAGACTCCGTGGATCTGCGGGATAACCCCTTAAGCACTGCGTCGGTGAATATCTATATCCCTCAACTTGAGCAAAGAGGAGTCAGTGTCGTACAATGACCCCTGCTAACTGATGCACCCAAATAACTGAGTGCCAATAACACCAAAGGAAGGATAAATGGAACTTAAGAGCCCGGCATTTCAGGAAGGAGCCAAAATACCGAAGAAATACACCTGCGAAGGGTGGGACTTTTCGCCACCGCTGGCGTGGAATGATGTTCCTGAGCAGACCCAGTCCCTGGCTCTAATAATGGATGACCCGGATGCCCCCAGCGGCGTCTTCACCCACTGGGTCTTATTCAACCTGCCACTTAACAGCCGCGAGTTGCTAGAGGGGGTATCTCCCGTGCCCCAACTCCCCAGCGGCGCCCTGCAGGGTAAGAATGACTTTGGCAAATTCGGCTATGGTGGCCCCTGTCCGCCACCAGGTTCTCCACACCACTATCGTTTTACCCTTTATGCACTAGACCAGCAGCTTGAGCTGAAGGCAGGTGCTTCCCAAAAGCAGCTTCTTGAAGCCATGGAGGGACACATCCTTGCCCAGTGT
>DAOVGW010000028.1 GCA_030672225.1 Dehalococcoidales bacterium
CAACCTCTATCTTCTTGTCTAATCGGCTGGCGCCCACCTTCATCGGAACCATAGCTGTGGCTGCCTATACCTATATGGCGCTGGTGCCTATTATTCAGCCGCCGATAATAAAGCTTTTCACCACCAAGAAGGAGCGGGAAATCTATATGAAGCCCCAGCTAAGAGCAGTATCCAGGACAGAAAAGATTATTTTTCCGATAGTTGGGGCTATTATTATCATCCTGCTGGCGCCCAAGTCAGCCCCCCTCATCGGCATGTTTATGTTTGGCAATCTGCTTAAAGAGAGTGGCGTTACCGATAGGCTGGCGGTGACATCCTCCGGTGCCTTTATCGATGTGCTGACCATTCTCCTCGGCCTGGCCGTGGGCGGCTTTATGAGCGCCGATAACTTTCTGTGCGCCGACAGCCTGCTGGTATTTGGCCTGGGGATTGTCGCCTTTGCCGTCGCCACCGCCGCCGGTGTTCTTATGGGCCGGCTGATGAATGTCTTTCTTAAGGAGAAGATAAACCCGATGATAGGCGCCGCCGGTGTCTCAGCAGTGCCGATGGCGGCCCGGGTGGTACAAAAGATGGGGCAACAGGCTAATCCGAGAAACTTTCTCCTGATGCAAGCCATGGGTCCCAATATCGCTGGGGTTATCGGCACGGCCACTGCTGCTGGCATATTCCTCGGTATGCTGGGCTAAATTAACTATTTTGCTTTAGCCCAAACCTTCTTCTAATGAGAGTTTTTATCAACCCCTCACCCTTTATCCCTCTCGGTGGATTGGATTGTTACTTGATTGCACAATATGACCATATAGTCCACTGAGGTATGAGCCTCCGGCTCCTGAGGTGAAACAATTATTGACTATGCTGGTAACTCTGACTTAAGATGTGGTACAACTATCGGGGGCAGGTCAAGGTTCAAGTGAGAAAAAGTTGAAGGAGACAGGGTCATGACAAAGACTAATCCGGAAGAGAATCCTACCAGCAAGTGGATTTCCTACCGTCCGGAACTCAAGATTTTAGACTGTACAATTCGCGATGGCGGATTAATGAATAATCACCTTTTCGATGATGAAGTCGTGAAGGCGGTTTACTCGGCATGTGTTGATGCCGGTATTGACTACATGGAAATCGGATATATAAACTCTAAGCGAATCTTTCCCCCAGCCGAGCACGGTTCGTGGAAGTTTTGTATGGAGGATGATATCCGACGCATTGTCGGTGAAAACGATACGCCGTTAAAACTCTCGGCTATGGCAGATGCCGAAAAGAGCGATTACCGTGAGGATATCTTGCCCTGCAACCAGAGTGTGCTGGATATGATTCGGGTTGCGACCTATATCCATCAGATACCGTTAGCTTTAGACATGATTAAGGATGCTCACGACAAGGGCTATGAAACCACCATCAACTTGATGGCTATTTCAATGGTTAATGAGCGGGAGCTGGATGAGGCGCTAGAGCTCTTGGTGAATTCGGAAGTGGGCACCGTCTACATCGTAGACAGTTTTGGAGCTCTCTACAGCGAACAAACCCATTTCCTTTTAGAGAAATATCTCAGGCACGCCCAACCATGCGGAAAACGGGTTGGGATGCATGCACACAACAACCAGCAGTTAGCCTTTGCTAATACTATTGAGGCGATTATAAAGGGAGCGGACATGCTGGATGCAAGCATGGCGGGGCTCGGTCGTGGTGCCGGCAATTGCCCAATCGAACTATTGGTCGGCTTTCTCCATAATCCGAAGTTCCATCTCAGGCCCATCCTTCAATGCATTCAGCAACACATCGAGCCACTACGAGAGGAGCTTATGTGGGGATTTGATACTCCCTACATGATTACGGGATTTTTGAACCAACATCCGCGTGCTGCTATAAGCTTTAATGCTAGTGAGCATAGAGGCGACATAGTTAAATTCTTCGATTTGATTAGCGAAGAAGATTAATGAGAAAATCCCTTGTTGCTCTTGCTTAACTAGCCAAAATCAGCTAAAGTCAACCTATGAATAAATCCCGGGTGGTCTTTGTTTGCCAGCAGTGCGCTAAGGAGAGCCCCAAATGGCTGGGACGCTGCCCTAATTGCCAGGAGTGGAACAGCTTCGTGGAGAAAATAATAACTCCCGCGGCTACCACCCAGCCTGTTTCTCCGTCCAGTCCACCCCAGGAGCTATCTCAGGTCGCCATCGGGGCGCAAGACCGCCTACCACTTCCACTAGTTGAGTTTAACCGGGTGCTGGGTGGGGGTTTAGTGTCTGGCTCCCTGGTGCTTATCGCTGGCGAACCCGGAATCGGCAAATCAACCCTGCTGCTTCAACTTTCCGCCCAGATAGCGATAGCTAAAGGCAGCGTGCTCTATGTTTCCGGTGAGGAAAATGTGCCGCAGGTAAAGCTCCGCTCAGAGCGCCTTGGGCTAAGTGGTGAGGGGCTTTACCTACTGGCTGAGACCGAGCTTGATGTCATCTTGAGCCAGATTGAGAAGTTAGCCCCCCAGATGGTAGTTATTGACTCGGTTCAGGCTGTTTACCTCCCGGAGCTGGAGACTGCGCCGGGCAGCATTACCCAGGTAAGGGAGTGCACTCTTAAGCTGATGCACTGGGCAAAACACAGCAAAGTACCCATTTTCATCACCGGCCATGTAACCAAGGACGGGGCTATTGCCGGTCCCCGGGTCTTAGAACACATCGTTGATGTGGTGCTTTATCTTGAGGGTGAGCCGTTTAGTAGCTACCGGCTACTGCGCTCGGTAAAAAATCGCTTTGGCTCAACCAATGAAGTCGCCATCTTTGAGATGAAGGAGCCGGGCTTACTTGAGGTAGCTAACCCGTCACAGGTGTTGCTATCGCAGCGGCAGATTGGGGCTGTTGGCTCAGCAGTGGTGCCTACCCTTGAAGGTAGCCGCCCTCTCCTTGTGGAAATTCAAGCCCTGACCAATCCCACCAGCTTTGGCCTGCCACGGCGTACCGCCAACGGGGTTGATTTTGGACGGCTGTTGTTAGTTACTGCGGTGCTTAGCCGGCGCCTTGGCTTAAAGCTGGGAAATCAGGATATTATCGTTAATGCTACCGGCGGGATGAGAATTGGTGAGCCGGCGGCTGACTTGGCTATCGCCCTGGCAATTTGCTCCAGCTTCCGTGATGTGGGCATTGACCCGGAGATGGTGGCGGTGGGCGAGGTTGGTTTGAGTGGAGAACTGCGGGCTGTCTCTCAGCTTGAGCGGCGACTTAATGAGGCCGCCCGGTTGGGCTTCAAGCGAGCTCTGGTGCCCAAGGTTGGCGCCAAAATTTCAGCCCCTAAAGGCATTGAGCTTATTCCGGTTAGCACCTTAAGGGAGGCGATTAAGGCTGGTTTGGTCGGGAGTAAG
>DAOVGW010000050.1 GCA_030672225.1 Dehalococcoidales bacterium
AAAGCCAGCAGACGGTGAACATGAAAGATTTAGAAAGTGCCAGCCTGGAGGTCAGGGGAAGGCACGATGCCTGTATCGTCCCCAGGGCAGTGATTGTGGTAGAGGCGATGATGGCGGTAACCCTTTGTGACTTCGCCATAAGAGCCGGACTAATACCGGGGGTGATAAAATGAGCCTGGATGATTTAAGAAAAAGGATAGAGGAAGTTGATGCCGGTATAGTCAGGCTTATCGCCGAAAGGATAAGGATTGCTGAAGAGATAGGCAGGGAGAAGAAACAGCGGCACATACCAATTGAGGACAGGGAAAGGGAAGACAGAGTTCTTGCAAATGTCAAGAATATCGCCCGCACCGAAAGTGTAAACCAGCAAGATATAGAAAGCATCTACCGCCAAATAATCACCGCCACCAAAGGCGCCCAGGGAATAGTAGTCGCCTTTCAGGGTGAAGTCGGTGCCTACAGTGAGGAAGCCGCCGTTCACTTTTTCAGCTCCTCAACCAGTGTTAAGCCGTGTGAAAGCCTGGAAAGGGTCTTTAAGGCCGTGGAACAGGATGACGAGGTGCAGTTTGGCATCGCTCCCATTGAGAACTCACTTGAGGGCAGTATCAGTAAGACCTATGATTTGCTTTTGGACTCAGACCTCAAGGTCTGCGGTGAAATAGAGCTCAGGGTCTCCCACTGCCTGATAGCCAACCCGGGGGCAACACTTAGCTCAATAAAAAGAATCTACTCTCACCCCCAGGCTCTGGGACAGTGCCAGGCTTTCATAAAGCACCTGGACTGTGAACTTATACCGACCTACGATACCGCCGGCAGTGTTAAGATGATAAAAGAAAAGAAGATAACCGATGGCGCTGCCATCGCCGGCTTAAGAGCCGCTGAAATCTACGGGATGGAGATTATCGCCCGTGAGATAGAGGATAACCCGAATAACTTCACCCGCTTTTTCATCTTGGCCAGGAAGGACTCTCCGCCTACGGGGAATGATAAGACCTCGGTGGTTTTTTCAGTGAAACATAAACCGGGAGCACTGTTTGGCTTCCTCAAAGAACTGACAGCTAGAAATATAAATTTGACCAAGATAGAGTCCAGGCCAACCAGACAAAAGCCGTGGGAATATAACTTTTACCTGGATTTTGAGGGTCATCGGGAAGACAGGGCGCCTAAAGAGGTTCTGGAAAAACTGAAAGACTACGCCATCTTTATCAAGGTGCTGGGTTCCTACCCTAAAGCAAAGTAAAGAAAGCCAAGAGAAGCCAGATGAAAGTAGCCATAATCGGCGGCTCAGGGAAGATGGGAAGGTGGTTTGCCCGCTTTCTTCTTAAAGAGGGCAAAGAGGTGGTATTAATCGGCAGAAATGAGGCAAAGCTAAATAAAATCGGGCGTGAGCTCGGCGCCCAGACCACTACCAATATAGAAGCAGTTAAGCAGGCCGACGTAATTTTAATATCAGTGCCGATAGACCATTTTGAGGAGGTTGTAACTAGCTTAAGCCCTCACACACATTCTGAGCAGATTATCGCGGACATTACCTCGGTCAAGGTACTGCCAGTGGCAGCAATGCACCGCCACATAAAAAAGGGGCTCATACTGGGAACACACCCTGTATTCGGTCCCGGTGCCAGAAGTGTCGCCAATCACAGCTTCGTCCTGACACCTACCAACCAAAAGGAGACGGCGCTGGCGGAAAAGGTCAGGGGCTACCTGGAAACCAGAGGGGCTAAAGTCACCTTGATGAGCCCGCAGGAACATGATGAAACGATGACCGTCATCCTTGGGCTGGCTCACTTCATCGCCATAGTTTCCGCCGATACCCTGGCCAACCTTGACCGCTTAAGTCAGATGCCTCAAATCGGTGGCATTACCTATAAAGTACTATTATCACTGGTAGAAAGCGTCATATCAGAAGACCCGGAACTTTATGCCTCTTTGCAGATGAACCTACCCAACCTGCCTGAGATTCAAGAGCTATTTTTAAAAAGCGCCAAAACCTGGGCTGAGCTGGTAAAGCACAAAGATAAGCCAGAATTTGCAAGGAGAATGAGAGCTTTAAGAAGCAAACTTGAGCAGGATAACCCCGATTTTGGCAAGGCTTATGACAATATGTATAAGATTGCCGAGGGGCTATAAAAGCCGCTTAAAAAAGAAGCCTATGCTAATGGATTCTCTCAGCAGTCGCTAGGGCTTATCCCGATAGTAGTCGGAGCTTATAACAGAAGGTGGAGGGGAGGATGATTTGGAGAATTTTAGCCGATGCAGTTATGGGTCTACACCTACTCCTCATGGCTCTTCTTGTTGTTTCCGCTGTACTTCTGGCGCTAGGCTTCTTCAAAGGACGTCGTAACTGGCGGCGCTTTTACTACGGGGTCATCGCCCTGGCAGTAGGCCTAACGGTGGTGGATAAGACAGGAATATTAAAGTCTTGCTCCCTAACCGACCTGGAATACATGCTGCGAAGGCTCTACGACCCGAGTGAAAGCTGGATGCGCACGAGGTCACTTCTGGGGACTATCATGTTTAACACTACCGGAGTTGAGGTGCCCGAAGTCGTCTTCACCATAGGGTTGGGAATAGTAATAGCAGTAATGATAAGCTCTCTCATTTTGCGGAGAGCCTAAGCGAGCCTACTTGGCCAGCAACTCATCTAACTTGGCCTGGTTAAAGCCTATTAACATTTCGTCATAAACTATGATGACCGGTACTCCCATCTGCCCCGACTTTTTAATCAGCTCACGGGCGGCCTCGCTACTGGCAGCCACATCAATATCCTGATAAGAGACGTCCTTCTCGGTAAGATACGCCTTAGCCCTCTTGCAAATGGGGCAGGTAGGCGTGGAATAGATGACAACCTTCTTACCACTCATTATCAGTGCCTCCTCTACTCGCTGGCTAAATACTATTACTGAATGAAAAACATGTCAACAGCCATTGATTTCTAGCTGTATAACTGCTAGCATCCAGCATAGCGACCCTCAGGGTGCGGCTGGCTGGATATGATTATAAAAAATAGAGATGAACTCTCTACAACCAGGCTTCGAAAGCAGGCTTTAGATATTCTTGAATCGGCTATCAACCGAGTCCTGCCGCCAAATATTATGAAGTCGGCACTGAGATACGACGCGGCTGGGAGAATGCTCACCGTAAATGGTGATACCTATAGCCTGTCTGGGGGCAGGCTCTTCGTTATCGGAGGCGGTAAGGCGTCCGGCCTTATGGCAGAAACTCTGGAAAGTATTATACCCCCTGAGAATATATCAGCCGGCGTGATTAACAGTAAAAGCCAGAACTATAAGACAAGTAAAATCAAGATAGTACCCGCCGGCCACCCGATTCCGGACCAGAGGGGCATTGATGGTGTTAAAGAGATGCTGGCTCTTAAAGAGCGCTACTCCATAAATGAAAATGATTTAATTTTATGCTTAATCTCAGGCGGCGGTTCGGCTTTGATGCCCTATCCAGTCGATGAAATAGATTTAGCTGATAAGCAGAAAATTACCCAGCTGCTGCTAAGCTCTGGTGCTGAAATAGCTGAAATTAACGCCCTGAGAAAACACCTATCTGAGATAAAGGGTGGGCGGTTAGGCGGTTACTTTGCGCCGGCAACTGTTGTTTCCCTGCTCTTATCTGATGTAATCGGCAATAACCTGTCTGTTATTGCCTCCGGCCCCACCTTCCCCGACCCGTCAACATTTTCAGATGCCTATAGTGTACTGGAAAAATATAGCCTGTTAGAGGCGGCACCCGAAAGGGTAACCGACTATTTGAGAAGGGGCTGCCAGGGCAACGCAGAAGAAACACCCAAAACCCTGGATAACTGTCATAATTACATAATTGGCGATAACAAACTGGCTTTAGAGGCTATGGCTAAAAAGGCAGAGGAGGCAGGGTTTACGCCGCTTATTGTTACTGCTGAGCAAAAGGGAGAGACAACCGCTGTCGCCATCTCCAGAGCCAATGAGATACTGAGCACAAAATATGCCGCTTATGACGCTATTCTTATTGGTGGTGAAACAACCCCGAGCTTACCTGCCAATGCCGGGAAGGGCGGCAGAAATCAGCACTACGGCGCCGTATCTATACTGGCGATGAAGCAGTATATGGGTAAGTGGGTTATGGCTAGCGTGGGCACAGATGGCTCGGACTTCTTGGCTGATGTCGCTGGCGCCATGGTTGATGACCACTCTTTGGATAGCGCTAAAGCCAGAGGGATAGACATAAAAGCCTATCTTAGTAGGTATGACAGCAACACGTTACTGGCAAGGATTGGCAGCTCTCTTATAGTAACCGGGGATACCGGAACGAACGTGGGTGATGTTATCATATATCTTCTAAAACCCTCTTAAATGATGTGATGTGAGCCAAAGTTGGATTGAAGCAATGACTAAAGGCTTATAGTCTTACTACTATCTTCCCATACCATATATTACTATTTGTCTATTTACAACCGATTTAATTGAGCTACACTATAGCTACCACTGGTTCAAGGCACTTAATGTGCAAGGTGGTTAAAGCCTATGAAGAGTTTGGAAAACTATGGCAGATTGACAATCAGGATTTCCAAGGCGAGGATTTTCAGCCGGAATAGCAACAATGGTCATGGCTACCAATATTTAGTCAGGTGTGATGAGCTACCCGGATGCTGCGGGCATGGCTCAACGATTTCTGATGCGCTGGAGGATTTTCAAAGAATGGCTGAATTATGGTTAACCTGGTTCAGTAATCTTTCACCACAGAATAGAAAAGTCTAGCGTGATTGACTACTCAATTTGCCAAGACATATTGAAATGTGTATTAGCTTTTAACAACTCTTAAAATGTGCCCCCTCGCAATTCTTCAAACACTCTGTCAAGCCATGGACAAGCCCTACCCATACCACTTGACAAATCTCCATTTTTGGTATACCCTCTGTCCAGAGCCATGCAGAGTAATGAGGGGCTAACCATTAGCCAGGCCGCCGAAGCTATGGGCGTATCGCCTAAAACAATCAGGCGTCGCATCAAGAAGGGAGAAATCGCTTCCAGGCTTGTTCCCGGCAAATTCGGAGAGGAATACCGCATAACTGAACTCCTCTCACTAAATATACAAGAACAAACCCTGGACACGACCCCTACCCTAGACACTACCCTAGCCCTACCCATTATCAGGGAGCTACAGCGAACAACTAGAGAGCTACACGAAACCAACCTGCAACTGGCCGGGCAGCTTGGTATAGCTCAGGAGAGAATACGAACCCTGGAGAATCAAGTTAAGCTCCTCGCAACAGGCAAACGCCCTTGGTGGAGACGGCTTTTTAAGCGGCAGAGCTGAAGCTTAACCTGCCCCAAGAACCACACCCGCTGGGGATGACAATATTGAAAAATAGGGCGAGAGAAAGTTAACACAGAGTTTTCCCTGTCAAATCCCGTAGAGTGGCTAGAAATTGATTCTACGCGTTGTCATATGCATTCTAGGAGTGGACCAGGGGCCGCAAAGATGCTTTCCCATTATCTCTTCTCTCCCGCCATCTGCCTGCCCAGCTTTCGAGCCTCTTCGACCAGGGGAAGGTTACTCTCAGCCTCCCCGGGTCTATTGGCATAGCCGCAGGCAGTGAATATCCTGCCCCTCTCGACATCGAGTTCGTCAATAAATTGCTTCAGGGTATGCACGGTATCCTCAATCCCCTCCATCTCAGCCACCACGATAATGCCCACCGCTCTTGCCTGGGATTTCCGGTTATGTTTGTAGAGGAAATAGTTTCGGTCAATGAAGGCTTTCATCTGGGCGGAAACATTGTACCAGTAAACCGGGGTTGCCAGGATGACCCCGTCCGCCTCACAGAACTTGTCCAGAATCCATCCCGCATCGTCCTTCAGCAGGCAGGAGTCTCGAGAAGCACAATCATCACACCCTAGGCAGGGACTTACCTCATATTGGCTGAGGACGAGCTTTTCAGTTTGTGCCCCCAGTTTTGCCGCTTCCCCGAGAGCCTGCTCCACCAGATAATCGGTGTTACCTTTCAGTCTGGGGCTGCCCACTATTGCCAGAATCTTCAACTATCCCTCCCTAAAAATGGTTGTCGGCATTATAACACAGCGGGAACAAGAGCCGAAATATTCAGGCCCTTGGTAGCCCGCAGAGCACGAGGGGGTTGCCTCAACAGTGAAGGAGTTCTGGCTCTAAAAACAGTCATAAACAAAAAAGACACGAACCAAAATCTGTGCCTCATTTCCCTGTTTTGGGGGGTTGACATCGGCTTCAAGCGGTAGTATTATTAGACACTTCTTATATTTAAAAATGGCCCAAAGGAGGTATCTGAAAGATGGGTTCGAAATGGCTCGTTACACTCGGTCTAGTCCTTATTGCTTTTTCCCTGGTATGGCTACTCGCTATCTTTCCCGGTATGGCCAAGTGGCCAGATGACTATGAGCAAGAGTATATGTTCGAGGGCTCTGTCCAGGTGCTGGATCCAGCAACCATGTCCCTGGTTGAAATCCCCACCAGCGTGGAAAGGCTGCTCACGGCAACCGGCATCGAGGGCGATGATGTTCTGCTAATGAAGCAGGATGTTACTTTTTATGAGGCTACATCTGGTGCGCCCCTTGCTGCAATAAATCCAGCTTTAGCAGCTTTAGACTCCTCCGAGGTCTACGGCCTTGATAGGACGACCCGTGCCAATGTATCCGGCCACGGCGATATGGATAGAAGCGGCCAGTTCACCTTCCCTGCCGATGTGAAGCAGGAGACATATTCTTTCTGGTCTTCATCGGCAATGACTGCTCTTGACGCTACCTTTGTCAGTGAGGAAACATACCAAGGGATTACAGTCTATGCATTCGAGATCAATAGCACGACGCAGTTGATGGATATCTTTACTGAGATAAAAGTAGAGCCGGTCAGCGGAATTCCGGTATATACCAACAGCACTACCACTGTTAAGACGATGGTAGCACCCGATATGGTGATACCCACCTTGATAAACAATATGAGCTTTACAAGCGCTACTATTGACGAGATGGTAGATCTGGCCAAGAGTACCAGCAGCCTGATTCTATGGGCCAGTGTTTACGGCGTCTGGATTGTCGTGGGGCTGGGTGCTGTTTTAACTCTAACAGGCATCATCAGGGCTAAGCGGGCCGGTTAAAATAAAGATGCGGATTTAAACAAAAAGGGGGAGCAAAGATGCTTCCCCTTTATCTTTCCTTGGTAGCCCGCATTGGAAGCTTTACGAACTTTTCTTTGAGAAGAGACAGCTTATTCCGGCTTTGCAACAACTGATAGTCTCACGCTGCACTTAAAGATGTTTTGTGTCATAGCAGGAAGATGATAGAATAAACATCCCATGGTACCGAAAGAAAAACTCAGAATCAGCGTTCATGTTAGCCCCAATGCCAGGCAGAATAAGGTGGTGGGTTTTCAAGACGGTCTCCTAAAGGTAATGATTGCTGCGCCCCCAACAAGAGGTAAGGCTAATCAAGAGTTGCTCAGATTTCTAAGTGACCTTCTTAGAATAAGCAAGAGTAACCTCGCGATTGAAAAGGGTGCGACAAGTAAGAAAAAGACTGTAGCTATTAGTGGGCTGAGCCAGAGCGAGGTCTTGAGATTGCTTGAGAAGTGCTAAAATAGAGTTAAGG
>DAOVGW010000019.1 GCA_030672225.1 Dehalococcoidales bacterium
GTGTCCCGGCCACAGGCTTGATAAATTAGCCGGTTAATGATTTACTTAATGTAAGGAGTTTTACAGAATGGAAGTGGCTCAACTTAGCCAAACAAAACCCAATCCCAATATTCCTGAGCTTGCCCCTGGTGATACGGTAAAGGTCAGTGCCAAGATTGTAGAAGGCGAAAAGGAACGCATTCAGCTATTTCAGGGAGTAGTAATCAGGGTTCGCCGCAACGCTGATGGTGGCAACTTCACCGTGAGGCGTATTGCCTACGGGGTCGGTGTCGAGCGCACCTTCCCCCTCCGTTCACCACTGGTAGCTAAGGTAGAAGTGGTGCGGCACGGAAAAGTACGCCGGGCCAGACTTTACTACCTGCGGGGCTTAAGCGGCAAGGCAGCTCGCATTAAGGAAAAAAGGGTAGCCAAGGAAAAGAAGTAGCAAAAGACCTAAGATAGGAGATAATCTACTTCAAAAAATCCTGCCCTTACCGAACCTAAAAGTGGCACGCCACTAGGGTTTAGAGCCACTCTTTTGGAGCACAACTGTTGCCTTATGCTGAGGTTAGTGTCAATTCGCCAGTAGCCCAGCGCCGAATGTTTAGCTATGCCATCCCCGGTGGTCTAAGTATTAACATCGGGCAGGCAGTCTGGGTCCCCTTTGGTAACAAAGTCCTCCAGGGCATAGTTTTAGAGCTAAGCGAGTACCCCTCGGTTACGGAAACCAGAGAAATAGTGGGCGTAATTTCGCCTCAGCCACTACTATCCCCAGCCCAGGTTGTGCTGGCTCGCTGGCTCAGTGAATACTATCTCTGCCCCCTTTTTGACGCAGTAGCTTTAATGCTACCGCCCGGCTTTGAGCGTAAGGCGCTCACCTTCATCTCTACAGGAGCAGCCACTGGTAGCTATGCTCTGTCTTCTCTTACCCCCCAGCAGAGACGGGTTATTGAATTAGCCCAGAGGCAGGGCAAGGTAGGCTTAAGGCAACTGGAGAAGGCACTGGGTAAAAAAAGGGCCCAGGCTATCGTTTCACAGCTAGTCAAACGAGGTCTGGTGGTTAGAAACTATGAGCTTGAGCCGATAAGAGTAAGTCCCAAAAAGGAGCTATACCTCAGTCTAGCTATAGATGCTGGTGGTGCCCGGCAGGAGGCAGTAAGGCTACACCGGAGAAGAGCCTTAAGACAGGCGGCTCTCCTTGAGTTTTTGGCTCAGCAGCCGGGACCGGCGCCCCTGGCCGAAGCCAGGCAGAGGGTTAACAGTAATAAAGCGGTGGCTGATGCCTTAGTCAGTAAGGGTTTAGTCACCATTCAGTATATTGAAGTAAGACGTGACCCCCTCTCCCCTTACAGCATAACCCCATCTTATCCACTGACTCTTACCGCCGCCCAAAAGAAAGCCCTTGACCCCATCAGAGAAAGCCTGTTACAGGATAAAACAGCTATCTTTCTGCTTCACGGGGTTACCGGCTCAGGCAAGACAGAGGTCTATTTGCAGGCTCTGGCTGAAGCAGTTAAGCTGGGCAAACGAGGGATTGTCCTGGTACCAGAAATTGCCCTCACTCCTCAGACCATAGAGCGATTTTCCGCCCGCTTTCCGGGCAAGGTTGCCGTCCTTCACAGTAAGCTCTCCCTTGGAGAACAATTTGATGAGTGGCGGCGGATAAGAAACAGCGAATTTGATGTCGTCATTGGCTCCCGCAGTGCCATCTTTGCCCCGCAACCCGAGCTGGGTCTCATTGTTATTGACGAGGAGCACGAGTGGACCTATAAGCAGGATACGTCACCCCGATACCACACCCGTGATGTGGCCATAAAGCTGGCTGAGCTTAAGGGGGCAGTAGTTATTCTGGGTAGTGCCACCCCTGATGTGGTAACTCTTTACCAGGCTCAAAGAGGAGACTATCACCTTCTAGAGCTCCCCGAGCGGCTTACCCCCCATGAGGGTTCAGCTCTACCCCAGGCCCAGATAGTTGATTTAAGGGACGAGCTCAAGGCTGGCAACAGGAGTATTTTCAGTCGCTTGCTTAAACAGGCAATAGATAAAGCTATAGTAAATAAAGAGCAGGTTATTCTGTTTTTCAATCGGCGGGGAGCAGCTAGTTTCATTCAATGTCGCAGTTGCGGCCTGGTGCTGCGCTGCCGGCGTTGCCAGGTCGCTCTCAGTTACCATTCGGCTGAGGAGGCTCTGGTCTGCCACCAGTGTAACTACCGAACGGCAGTGCCCCAGACTTGTCCCCGGTGTCTTAGCCACCGCATAAAGTTTCTGGGCATTGGCACCCAGAAGCTGGAGCAGGAAGCCGGCCTTACCTTCCCTCAAGCCAGACTACTGCGTTGGGATAGTGACGCCACCCGGGGAAAGCACTCCCATCAGGAAATATTAGACAGCTTCCGTGCCCATAAAGCCGATATCCTTATCGGCACTCAGATGGTAGCCAAGGGGCTGGATATACCCCTGGTTACCCTGGTTGGGGTAGTTAGCGCCGATACTGGCTTAAACCTGCCTGACTTCCGGGCTGGGGAAAGAACCTTTCAACTCCTTTCCCAGGTAGCCGGCCGGGCCGGGCGGGGGACCTTAGGTGGTGAGGTCATTATTCAGACCTACTCTCCTCAGCATTACGCAATCAGGGCGGCGGTTAAACACGATTACGCCTCTTTCTTTAAGCAGGAGATTGCCTACCGCATGAAGCTTCATTATCCCCCTTTCTGCCAACTAGTCCGCCTAATTTTCTGTCACACCAGTGACGCCCAGTGCCAGAGGGAGGCAGAGAGAATGAAGCGACTGATTATCGCCGAAAGAGACTCAAGGGGAATTGCCAACCTCAGCCTGATTGGTCCGGCGCCGGCATTTATTCGTAAGCTACGAGGGAAGTTTCGGTGGCAGCTCATACTTCGTGGCTCTGAACTAGCTACTTTCCTATCCCGGCTAACCATCCCCCAGGGCTGGACAGTAGACATTGACCCGGTAGGTCTAGTTTAGGTTTTGCGGGTAGCTTCCAGGAAGCAATGCTAATAGAAAACGGCTATTTCTGGCTGGATTATAATCCCAAATATGCCATTAGCCAAGATACTATATAGAAAAAGTGTTGTAATTCGTCCAAATCAATGCCACTTGACAAAGCAGAAAGTCAGCCAAAATTGTCACTTTTTTCAGCCGAAGGGCAATATAAAGATAGCTATAGCGGTAGGCCCATTAAAAATTGCCTCTGGGCAATAAAAATTATGGCAATAGCCTATTGACATTTGCCATTTGGCTAATTATAATATTGGTATGGATAATGTTAATCGGACTGGTCTAGGTGAATTAATCAGACAGCAAAGGGTTGCTATACCGCTGACACTGCAAGAACTTGCCGGCCTATCGGGTACTTCTCCATCACACCTGGGGCGTGTCGAGAGGAGTGAGCGTTTTCCCTCAGCCCGTATCCTGCGAAAGCTCGCCAAGCCTCTAGGTTTTGGGGAGAATGAGCTCTTTACACTGGCTGGCTATCTTTCCCCTCAGCCCAGCGCCACCTCTGAGGCACAGCCAAGCTATGGCGGCGGACAACTGGACCCCTATGTTTCCCGGGTATTAGCCCAGGAGCCGGTTGAGACCCAGCGAGCTGTCATCGGCATCCTCTCTATACTAAAGAGTATCGCCAAGAGCACAGCCCAGGAACGCCACTAGCGCCATATCCCCGTCTCAAGGAAGCCTGGAGACGTCGTCTTCTATCGGATAGCTAACCCTCACCTCCTTAGAGCCCCTAATCTTGCTCACATTCGCTGTAAAAAGGCAGTTCTAAACGCCTCCTCCTGGACTGCCTTCTTGATAAATGCCGGCTAGTGGGGTATAGTTTAGGTCTAGATGATAGCTGTGGTTTTGAATGGTTTGAAGCTGCCGGTTAAGCCCAGAACCTTATCTCTTTTAAAACAGGTAGGAAGTTTTTTCGCCAGGCAGAATATTCAAGCGTATATTGTTGGTGGCTTTGTCCGTGACCTGCTACTAAAAAGAGACACAGCCGATATTGATATTGCCCTAAGGGCGGATGCGCTGGAGATTGCTCCTGGGCTAGCGGCGGCACTTGGTGGCAAGTATATCCCGCTGGATGAGGTTAACCGAGTGGGCCGGGTAGTCATAACCAGCGGGGAAGAACCGCCAGATATAGTTAGGTGGCAGCTTGATTTGTCAACCGCCCAAGATGGCATTATAGAAGACCTTAAGCGCCGTGACTTCACCATAAATGCTGTGGCAATTGACCTTGAGAAGATTATTCAGCCCCAAGCCTCCGCTGACGAACGACCCCTAGACGAAGCACAGGTAGCAACTCAGCTCATAGACCCATATAACGGCTTAAATGACCTCCGCCAAGGGGTGATCAGGACTATTTCAGAAAAAGCCTTACAGTCGGATGCGTTACGCTTACTAAGAGCGGTGCGTTTGGCTGCGGAGCTTGGCTTTAATATTAGTCGGGAGACCGAGGCTCAAATCAAGCGCCACGCTCACCTTATCACCGGTGTAGCCGGTGAGCGCATACGAGAGGAGCTACTTAGGCTGCTGGCGGCACCTAAAACCGAGCAACTCTTGCTCTACCTTGATGAATTGGGACTGCTAACCGCCCTGATTCCGGAGCTGGCTCGTACAAAAGGGGTTGAGCAACCCAGAGAACACGCCTGGGATGTCTTTAACCACTCAGTCAAGACGGTGGCCACTGTTGACTTTGTGCTCCGGCAGGGAGACTGGCAATACGCTGGTGGGGAGGTTCTCAAGCTCGTTCCCTGGTCAGCAGAGCTTAAGCAGCACTTTAACCTTAAGGTCAGCAGTGGTAGCACCAGAAGATTACTACTTAAACTGGCAGCACTCCTTCATGACATTGCCAAGCCGCAAACAAAAATCATTGACGGCCAGGGCAGGACGCGTTTTTTCGGCCACCCCAAGGAAGGAGCACCAATTGCCGCCAGCATCCTGGAAAGGCTGAGGTTTTCTAGTAAAGAAGTAAAGCTGGTGGCAGGTATTGTCCGCTATCATCTTCGCCCGGTGCAGATGAGCCGGGGCGAGCCTCCCTCCCGAAGAGCCATCTATCGCTACTTCCGTGACACCGGCGAGGTAGCCATTGATGCCCTTTTTTTCAGCCTGGCTGACCATCTGGCTACCAGGGGCCCAGACCTGGACATGGCCGACTGGCAGGAGCATGCCAATATAGTGGCTTATATTCTGACCCAGCGCTCCAAGCAGGAGGAGGCGGTCATCACTCCACCCAAGTTGATTAATGGGCACGATTTAATAAGTAACTTTAATCTTACCCCAGGGCCTGAGATTGGGAAACTTCTGGAAGCGGTGCGTGAAGCACGGGCCTCGGGGGAGGTGTCAAGCAAACAGGAAGCTCTATCTTATGTAAACCATTTACTAACCTTACGGGAAGAAGACCACGGTCAATCTTCCCCATGAGAAAAGGGATTTATGACTTGAGGCAAGAAATTGGCTTTTATAACGGCTCCGGTTGAGCCAATTATTTCTGTGCTTATAGGTTTATGACATGCTGAGAAAAAATACGCTGGTCTTTATAGCCATACTGGTGATTTTTACGCTTTCCCTGCTGGTAATCCTGCCTGTTGAGAAAGGGTTATTGGGCAAGAAGGGGGTACTGCTGGGTCTGGACCTTCAGGGTGGTATCCATCTGGTCTATAAAGCTGACCTTTCTTCGGTGGAGCCAGGTGATACGGCTGAGATTATGGACGGGGCGGTAGCGGTTATTGCCAATCGGATTAACCCTCTGGGTGTAACTGAGCCGGTTATTGAAAAGCATGGTGAAGACCGCATAGTAGTTGAACTGCCCGGGCTTAGTATCACTGATAAACAAAAAGAGCGTCTCGGGCGCACGGCACTGCTTGAGTTTGGCGAACAGGCCACAGAAGACGAGGAAGCCAGGTGGGAGAATGAGCTGGGCCGGTGGAAACCGGCTACCGGCACCATTGACGGGCAAGAGAAGGCGCTTAACTCAAGCTACTTTAGAGAAAATACCTATGTAGATATAGACCAGTTCGGCAGAGTACTGCTCATTTTTGAGTGGGATGAAGAAGGGAGCAAGCTTTCGGAAGAGATTACCAGCCGAATGATGGGTAAGCGGCTGGGTATTTTTGAGGGTGATGGGCCATTACTCGGCGAAGATGGACTACCGATTGCTCCTAAGGTGCAAGCAGTAATTACCGGCTCGGGCGAGATTACGGGATTAAGTTTCAATGAGGCCACCGAGCTATCAAAACAACTCAACCTCGGACGCCTGCCGGTGTCACTGGAGATTATCTATGAACAAACGATATCTCCGGTACTGGGCGCCGACTTCGTGAACTTAAGCCTCAAGGCAGGACTAATTGGCATCGTACTGGTTATGCTGTTTATGAGCCTCTATTACCGCCTGTCAGGACTGGTTGCCAGTCTGTCCTTAATCTTTTACGGTGCGCTGGTAATGGCACTGTTCAAGATGATACCGGTCACCCTCACCCTGGCTGGAATCGGTGGCTTTGTCCTATCCATAGGTATGGCGGTGGATGCCAATGTGCTTATCTTTGAGCGGATGAAGGAAGAACTTGGGGCAGGGCGGACACTGGGGGCTGCTATTGAGGTCGGCTTTAGCCGCGCCTGGACAGCCATCAGGGACTCAAACATCACTACCTTTATTGTCTGTGGTATCCTCTACTGGGTAGGTAGCAGTATTGTCGCCGGGGCGCCGGTAATGGGCTTTGCTTTAACCCTGTTTATTGGTGTTGCCGTAAGCATGTTCACCGCTATTTTAGTCACTAGAACCCTGCTCCGCCTGTTCGTGGGCACTCACCTGGCGCAGAGGACTTCACTCTTCAGTCCATATTTAGGCAGGAAATAATGATTGATATTACCGGTAAAAGGTCCCGCTTTTTTCTCATTTCAGGGGTAGTAATACTCATTGGTATTATCTCCCTGGCTGTCTTTGGTCTTCAAGCCGGGATTGAATTAAGGGGCGGCTCGATGCTAACACTCGGCTTTGAGCAGGAAGTGGACTTAAGTGAACTCCGGGATGAACTGGGCAGCTTGGGCTATACCGATGCTATCGTTCAGACTACTGGAGAGGGTGATTACCTTATCCGCACCACCAAGTTAGCTGCCGGAGAAAAAACCGAGCTAAAGGAAAATCTAACTGCCAGGTTCGGCTCTTTTGCTGAGAGGGGTTTTGAAGATATAGACCCTATTATAGCCAGACAAACAGCCAGAACAGCAACCATTGCCGTAGCTGTCGCCGCCATCGGGATACTGCTTTACGTCACCTGGGCATTTCGCCGCATGCCCAAACCTTTCCGCTATGGTGCCTGCGCCATAGTAGCCCTGCTACATGATACCCTGGTGGCGCTGGGGGTCTTTTCCATCATCGGCGGTATTCTGGGCTGGGAGATAAATCTGATGTTTATTACCGGTATTCTGGCTGTCATTGGTTACAGTGTGAATAACACGGTTGTTGTTTTTGACCGGATACGTGAGAACCTGCGTGAGAGCCCGGGCTCTGATTTTGAGGTTATCGTCAATAACAGTCTGGTTGAGACCATCACCCGTTCACTCAATACCAGCCTGACCACCATAATTGTAGTGCTAGCCCTGCTGCTCTTTGTCGGGGCAACAATTCAGAACTTCACCGTGGTACTGCTGATTGGCGTTATTGCCGGCACCTTCAGCTCACTCTTTATTGCCCCGTTACTGCTGGTGGTCTGGGAGAAGGGTGAATGGAGACGGTTTATTAAGTGGCTGCCAGTAAAGAGCTAGGGGCAGGTGATGGCTATGTTTTCTACCAAAAGTGGTGCCGCTAAGCTTGCCCTGGCCGTGGTACTCGGGCTGGTGGTGCTCAAGGCCGTAATCGCCGCCATAACCGGGAGCATCAGCATTCTTGCCCAGACAGTGGACAGCTTCCTCGATTTGCTTGCCGTGGTCATCACCGTCTTTTCCATAGGTATAGCCGCCAAGCCGGCCGATAAGGAGCATCCATTCGGTCACGGCAAGATAGAAAACATCTCGGCTACAGTCCAGGCGATACTGATTTTTACCGCTGGCGGTTTAATAATCTACTCAGCAGTTAACCGGATAGTATCCGGGGCGGTCATAGAGCTGACCGAAGCCGGCATTGGGGTAATGGTGGTCTCCATAGTGGTCAGCATCCTGCTTTCACGCCACCTGCTCAAGGTATCACGGGCTACAGATTCACTGGCACTGGAGGCAATTGCCCACAATATTGCTGCTGATGTCTATTCTGCCGCCGGGGTGCTGGCCGGACTGGTGGTTATTAGATTTACCGGACTTGTTATACTTGACCCTATTATTGCCCTGGCCGTCTCTTTAATCATTATAAAATCAGCCTACAATATAATAAGAAAGTCGTTTGGCGGACTGATTGACGTCAAACTACCCAAAAAAGAAGAGGCCGCAATAAAGTCTTGCCTAAAAGAACACGTTGGTCAACTAGTAGGCTTCCATGAACTGCGTACCCGCAAGGCAGGAAGCCAGCGCTTCATTGAACTCCACCTAGTAATGCCTAAAAATACCAGTGTGGAAGAGGCGCACCGGATGTGTGACCACTTAGAGCAGGACTTAGAAAACAAACTGAATAATACAAATGTAACCATTCATATTGAACCCTGCACTGTAGAGTGTAACCAGTGCTCAGTTCCATGTAGCCTGCGCAAAACAAGACCCTCAAGATAGCTGGTGTATCTCCTTTATTAGCTTAATCAGAGAGGTGATATCGGGTGCCTTAAATCTGTGGGGTGACTTGCCCAGGGGGTCTTCAATAGCGGTGTCACCGAGAAGGACGTCAAGGGTGGCTTTTACTGAAGAGGCTAACGCTGTGAGATTATAGCCGCCCTCAAGGCTGAAGACGAGACGCCCACGGCATAGCTTGCCAGCCAACCCCTTGATAACCTTCACTATTCGGGCAAAGCCGGTGACAGTCAGTTGCATCATGGCTAGCTCATCAGCCCAGTGAGCGTCGTAGCCGGCAGAGACCAGGATAAGCCGGGGCTTAAACCGCCCGGCTGCTGGAATAATAATTTCTCTAAAAACTCTTAGATATTCGCCATCACCACAGCCCGCCGGCAAGGGTATGTTAATAGTGGTTCCTCCAGCCAGCCTACTACCAGTCTCATCAATGCTGCCTGTTCCCGGGTAGTGGGGATACTGATGAACTGATATGTAGAGCACTCCGGGGTCATCATAGAAAGCAGCCTGTGTGCCGTTACCGTGATGGACATCAAAGTCAATAATAAGAATGCGCCCCGGCTTATACTTATTGAGAGCATATTTGGCAGCAATAGCTATATTGTTAAACAGACAAAAGCCCATAGCCCGCCCGGGGGTGGCATGGTGCCCCGGCGGTCTGAGAAGAGCAAAGGCGCTAGCTACCTCCCCATCCATAACCGCCTCGGTGGCTCTAATGGCACCGCCGACAGCGTAGAGGGCAGCCTCAAAGGAGTCAGCCGACATTACAGTATCGCCGTCCAGCCAGCCACCACCTTTCCGGGCAATATCCTGGATGTGTGCTATATGCTGCCTCTCATGCACCAGAGATAGCTCCCGGGTTGAGGCAGCACAGGGCTCAACGGGCACCAGTTGCCGCTTGAGCCCGGTCCGCTCAAGATGGGACATAATGGTCACCAGCCTCTCGGCATTTTCCGGATGCTGTCCGGTATCATGCTTGAGATAGATGGGACTATAGACAAAACCGACTTTCATGGCTTATCTCCTTTCTGGCACAACCAGCCCAGTTTCAATAATAACAGCTACAATGCTCGGCAGTAATCAAGAATATTCAACCTCACCCCCTTTATCCCCCTCTCCTTCCGAAGGAGAGGGGGAGGTAAGGTTTTGAAGGGGCTTCGCCCCTTCAATCTACCCCTAAAAACGACCTTGGGGTGACAACAAACGGAGAAATCTAAACCACCATCCGGATGCCGGATATTAAAAACCAGACACCAAAGCCGGCAAGCAGCAGACTGCTGGCAATAAACACCCACTGCTGAAACTTTTTCCCCCACAGCGAGTGAGTCCTATAGACCAGCACCGAGACAAAGGAAAGCCAGAGAAGGTCACACAGCCAGTGAACCACAATAAAGACGGTTAGTCCGCCCAGGCCAAAATCAAGAAATTTCATGACCAGCAGACTGCCTATAGTCGCCCACCACAGCAGGAAAAACGGATTAAGTCCACTGGTAATGATACCGGCGGTAAAGGCACTGTAGGGTAAATCCTTACCCTCCTTGACCACCCCGGCCCGGGCACGAAACATAACTATGCCCAGCCAGATAACCATACTACCGCCCGCTAAGCTCAGCACCAGCTGGACGGCATTGCTTTCAAAGAACCGGGCAAAGCCGAGGTATATTAGCAGTATCAGGGGCACCTCTATAACAGCATGACCCAGGGAAATCCGGGCACCAGCCCAGGGGGACTTAAAGCTCTTGGCCAGTGTTACGGCAAACATAGGCCCCGGCAGCATTGCCCCGGAAAAGGAAATTACGACAACACTTAATAAAATCGGCAGCATAAGAGCGCCTTTAGTTTTTAACTTAGGGACAGGTCACTTAAGTACATAGACTTCATATTATATCACCTCCTATCTTTTGTATATTGCCACCTGGCTTGAGTCGGCAAGGGCTAATAAACTATACTAGTACAAAGGCATTAGCGGAGCCAGATAGGTGTCACTAGATTTAACCAAGATTGCCCGGCAGGTTGGAGATATGGTTGCTAAGCTCAGGGCGACCAGCCAGCAGAGGCAGCAGCGCCTTCTTAAGGCCCTAAGCCTCCTCGCAAGTGAAGCGACTAACCTTGAGCAGTTAAAAAAGAAAATTGCCTTGAGTAAGACCACCTGGCTGGTGGCCGAGCCGGTAGATGGACTTGACCGGCGCTATAAGATGCCACCATCCCCTGAAGAATTCACCGTCATCGCCACTGATGGCTCCCACATTGATGTTGACCGCAACCGACAAACCAGATGTTATCTAATAAACATCGGCGGTGTTACCCTTGACTACGGCACCAACCCCGGCGCTGCCCTTGACAGCTTCCCCTGCCTCTATTCTGATGATGAAGACCTGGTAATTGCGCCGCCCGGGGCCAATGGGCGCCAGCAGCCAATAGAGGGGGCGCTACTGGGTATTAAGCGCGGTGTTGAGGAATGCCGCCACCTGGCCAGCCTGGCTGCCGAACTGCCCGCCGGTGGCCCGGTACTGGCACTACTGGACGGCTCGCTCATCCTCTGGGGGCTGGTGAGCAAGGACTACCCCGAGTTTGTTACTCAGGCGCTTCTGGATAAGGGATTTCTTCGCTATCTTGACCAGATGAGAAGGCTCAAGATAAGGCTTGCCATCGCCAGCTATATCAGCTTTCCCCGCTCAACTGATGTCGTTAACGCCCTTCGGGTGGCTATCTGCCCCCATGAAGTCCCTGACTGCGACCACTACTGCTCCGAAACTCCTTCAGGCAAACGAGAGTGCGACAGCGTAGCCGGCGTCACCGACCGGGAGCTCTTTTTTGACCTGCTGGATGAGGGGGAAAGGTCGGCACTGTTTATCAGCCAGTCTTCTATAGTCCGCAAGCGCTACGGCGCCCACAGGGTCTATTTCTTTTATCTTAA
>DAOVGW010000051.1 GCA_030672225.1 Dehalococcoidales bacterium
TATATCTACCTCACCCCTTGTATCCCCCTCTCCTTCAAAGGAGATGGGGAAGGGTTTTTATAAGAGGGGCTTTGCCCCTCTAGGACTCCCCGTCTATAGTTATACCTCGCGGAATTCACCCTCCACGGTGCCTTCTTCTCCTTCTTTACCGGGAGGGGCTTCGCCTTCTGGCGGTGTCTCCTCAGCCGGCGGTGCCTCACCACTCGGGGGGGGCGGCGGCTGTTGCTGATAGACAGCGGCGCCTACCTTCTGCATAGCATCGGATAGCTCCTTCATTGCGTGGCGGACAGCCTCAATATCTGTCCCCTGGAGTGCCGAGCGCACCGCAGCAACCTTATCCTCCACTTCCTTGTTCAGGTCGGCTGGTATCTTATCCTTCTGCTCCCTGAGCGTTTTTTCGGCAGTATAAGCCAGAGTATCAGCCGCATTCTTGGTCTCCACCTCTTCACGCCGCTTGGCATCCTCAGTAGCGTGTACCTCTGCCTCCTGTCTCATCTTCTCCACATCTTCCTTGGACAGCCCACTAGAAGCGGTAATGGTTATTTTCTGCTCCTTACCGGTGCCTTTATCAAGAGCCTTAACACTTAAGATACCATTGGCATCTATATCAAAGCTGACCTCAATCTGGGGCACACCCCTCGGCGCCGACAGGATACCATCAAGCATAAACCGTCCCAGTGTCCTATTATCGGCCGCCATCGGTCTTTCTCCCTGCATAACATGAATCTCAACGCTGGGCTGATTATCAGCCGCGGTAGAAAAAATCTGACTCTTAGAGGTAGGGATGGTGGTATTACGGAGGATAAGGGGAGTCGCCACCCCACCCAGTGTCTCAAGTCCAAGGGTAAGCGGCGTAACATCAAGAAGGAGCACATCTTTGACCTCCCCTTTGAGCACACCAGCCTGGATAGCGGCGCCTATCGCCACTACCTCATCAGGGTTAACCCCCTTGTGGAGTTCTTTACCAAAGAATTTCTTCACCTTCTCCTGTACCAGTGGCATTCTGGTCTGTCCGCCAACCAAGACTACCTCATCAACCTGAGCGGCAGTCTTGCCAGCATCGGCTAATGCCCGCTTACAGGGACCCAGCGTCTTTTCTACCAGCTCCATCACCAGCTGTTCCAGCTTGGCCCGGGTAAGGGTAATGTTAAGGTGTTTGGGGCCACTGGCGTCAGCGGTGATAAAGGGGAGATTCACCTCGGTCTTCTGAACAGTAGACAGCTCAATCTTGGCCTTTTCGCCAGCTTCCTTCAGCCGCTGCAAGGCCGTCTTATCCTGCTTGAGGTCTATGCCCTGGTCCTTCTTGAACTCATCAACTAACCAGTCCATAACCCTCTGGTCAAAATCATCACCGCCGAGGTGGGTATCACCGTTGGTTGACTTGACCTGAAAGGTACCCTCGCCCAGCTCCAGGATGGATATATCAAAGGTGCCACCACCGAGGTCATAGACGGCGATAGTCTCGTCCTTTTTTTTATCCAGTCCATAGGCCAGTGAGGCAGCGGTTGGTTCGTTGATTATCCTTAAGACCTTAAGCCCGGCTATCTGTCCGGCATCTTTAGTTGCCTGCCGCTGGCTATCGTTAAAATAGGCAGGTGCTGTTATCACTGCCTCAGTAACCTTCTCCCCCAGGTAGGCTTCGGCGTCTGTCTTCAGTTTTTGCAAAATCATGGCTGAGATTTCAGCCGGGCTATATTCCTGGTTACCCATCGTCACTTTGGCATCACCATTGGTTGCCTTGGTTATCTTAAAAGGTAGTAACTTTCTATCCCGCTCCACTGAAGGCTCATCATACTTGCGCCCCATCAAGCGCTTGACGCTGAAGATGGTGTTTTCCGGGTTGGTAATAGCCTGACGCCTGGCTATCTGCCCCACCAGGCGCTCACCACTCTTGCTCACCGCTACTACCGATGGTGTGATACGACCGCCCTCAGCGTTAGGGATAACCGTGGGCTCTCCTCCCTCCATCACCGACACCACCGAAAAAGTGGTGCCCAAATCAATACCTATTACCTTTGACATTGTTTATTCCTCCTTAAGTTAAAGTAAAGGGTTTGCCAAACTCAAAGAGTCTTTTAACCCTCTATCCTTCTGCGGAAGGATTCATCCTGATGTTTTAGCTTCCTCTGCTCCTTCACCACTACCAACAGCTACCACCGCCGCCCGAAGAACCCTGTCATGTAGCCTGTAGCCCTTTCGCAGTTCCTTGACCACCATCCCCTCTCTGCCCTTAGTGCGCATCGCCGCTTCGTGTAGGTTGGGGTCAAAGGGCTCACCCTCAGCCGCAATAGGCGTAAGCCCCTGTGCCTTAAGGCTTTCCCGGAGCTTGCGCCCAATGAGCCGGATGCCATCTACCCAGGCAAGCTTTCTCAGGCGGGGCGGAACAGAATCAAGAGCTCGCTCCAAATCGTCAAGAACAGGCAGCAGGCTAAGGATAAGGGCAGAATTGGCAAATTTCCCCGTCTCATGCCTATCCTGCTCGGTACGCCGCTTATAGTTAATGAAGTCAGCCCGGGCTCTCTGCCAGTTAGCCAAGTAGCTTTCCGCCTTGGTCTTTTCCTCAGCCAGAGCCTTCTTTAATACCTCTATATCCTCTGTCTCAGCAACCTCCGCTTCTACTTTAGTGCTTTGTTCTTCCTCTGGCTCTTGTTGAATCATTGTTATCTACCTCACCCCTCGAAGAGTCTTCGACCTTGGTCCCCCTCTCCTTCAAAAGAGAGGGGGAGGGAAAGAAAGAGGGGCTACGCCCCTCTGAGACACCCTGTCAGGCGATACCTCCTTAAAAGAATAAGGGGACTAGGTTATACAAGAGAGGCTTTTCACCCCACAAAAACTTTGTTTTTCTGGGGGCCCCGTATTCGCCTCTCTTTAACTCTCCTTTTATCATCTACTCCTTATCAATTGACCTCGGGCAAGCTCAACTCGACAGGGGGTTCCCTCCGTACAGCTCAGCCACCAGCCCGCTCATCAATAATGACAGGTAGCCTACAGTGGAAATGGCGTGAGCATAAGGCATCCGAGTAGGTCCGATGACGCCTATAGTGCCGACAGCCTCATCAGGTAGCCCATAGCGGCTGATGACGACACTCAAGTCTTGGATAACCTCTGCCTTATTTTCCTGACCGATAATTACCTGCACCCCGGAGCCTTCCAGACCCTCAGGGACTGTAACCCCCACCAGTCTTCTTTGCTCAACTAATTCCATCAGGGGCAGTATCCGCTGGCCACGGCTGAATTCTGGCTGGTTAAGCATAAAGTGCAGGCCATCAATATAAAGCTCCTCATGCTCCTGCCTATCTTCAGCCTTCATCATCTCCAACAGGCAATCAGTCACCTGTTGCTCGACAGGGGAGAGTGCCACCTTTTTAGCCCGAATCTGTAAGCGAGTCAAGCCGGAATAAGCAGCATTTAGCTGATTTGCCATGACTGCCAAATCAGCTTGAGACATAACCTGGTCAAAGGTTACTAGCTGCTGCCTGACCCTAGCCCCACGAAGGACAAGGACAGCTAGCGCCAGATTATCATGTAACAAAACCAACTCAAAATGCTTAAACTGGCCAGCCGCTGGCCTGGGCATAGTAACTATGGCTATATTGTGCACCCGCTGAGCTATAAGTGTTACCGCCAGATTTAACCATTCCTCCAGTTCTTTTTCCACCTGGTGAAAAAGGTGGCTTATTAGGAGCTGCTCAGCCAAGGGAAGTTCAACATCCTTTAGTGTCCCCACATAATAGCGGTAGCCCTTATCCGAAGGTATACTCCCCGCCGCATGATGAGGGCGAAAGATGTAACCCTCCTCTTCTAAGCGCGTCATCTCATTGCGAATAGTAGCTGAGCTTACCGTCAGTCCACAGTCATCAACAACACTCGCCGACGACACCGGTAGCGCCCGGGAAATATACTGCCTGGCAATGGAGTTGAGTATCATCGCCGCCCTGGGACACAACATCAAAAGCCTCCTGTTAGCAATCTAAGCCTGAGACTGCTAAGTAATAATCTAGCATTTTTAGTCACTCTTGTCAAGAGAAAATGGGAATTTTCCATACCAGTTGACACTAGACGAACGCCGGTAGTAGTATTGGTGGGTATGGCTCTAACTCATAGCACGGTGGTCTTGGCAGAATGAACTCCCTTAAGAGCTCAGCTATTGGTCTTTTAAGCTCCCTTCTTTTCCTATCCCTAACCGTTTTCGGTTTAGTCCTGACGCTAAACATGACGGTGCTCAACGCCGACTTCGTCACCTCTCAACTGGATAAGCTTGATATGTCCTCTCTAGTAGAAGAGGCCATCAGCCAGCAAGGCTCTGAAGAAGAGTTGCCGGAAGAGTTCAGGACCGCCCTGGTTGATGCCATACCCAAAGTTGAACCCTTGGTAAAAGAACAGGTAACTGCCGCCATCTACCCTATCTATGACTACCTGTTAGGGGAAAGCCCAGACCTGGACCTGGCAGATACGCTATACGACACCATCCTCATTCCAGACCTCATTGTCTCCTTACTGGATGAGCTTGATATATCTGCCCTTGCAGAAGAATTTTTAGAAGAGTTGCCAGATGGCGAGGGAGTCTCCCAAGAAGAAGATTATTTGCTCTGGGCCTTTCTTGAGGCTTCAGATGATATCATTGCCGAACTTGAACCCTGGATAAAAGAACAGGTAAGTGCCGCTGTCTACCCCGTCTATGACTACCTGCTAGGAGAAAGCCAAAGCCTGAGCCTGGTAATCTCCCTGGAGCCGGCGAAGGAAAGCGTAAGAGATGCCCTGCGGCCGGTCTTTTTGGAATCACCACCACCGGAGTTTGCCGACTTACCACTAGCTGAACTCGAGCAGGAATTTAATGACTCCTGGGATGAGTTTTGGAATGAGCTTTGGGGAAATATTACTCAAGAGTCACCCCAATTTGAGTTTACCGGAAGCTCACTGAGCCTTGAGACACCGGCTGAGATTGCCGAGCTAAAGACAGATATTACCGAGGCACTGGTAGAAGCTGAGGAGGCGCTTGGGGAGGCAAGGGAATACATTGGTTATTACCAAACCGGCTTCGGCATTCTAATCGTCTTTATGTTGCTATTGGTTGGGGGTATTATCCTCATTAAGCGTGAGGTGAGGGGTGCCAGCCGTATCTTAGGCATAACCTTCCTTAGTTATGGAATACTTGAGTTCGTGGGTATTTTCATCGCCAGAAACTTAGCCCAAACGCAGATAGCGATAGTCCTGCCTGATATACCATCATCGCTCCAGACATGGCTAGAGCAACTGGTTGGCAGTTCTTCAGCTCCGCTACAAACGTTCTGCATTGTTCTTATTGTAGTCGGAGCCGCCCTTCTTGCCGTCTCCTTTATCTACCGGCGGAACCAGTCCACAGAGTGAACCAGAGCCCGAAAGCCCCACCACAACCCAAAAGGAGCCCGATTATCCTACTTTAACCTTTTTGAGAGCAAATATGTTATGCTATAAGGCCATAAGCCAAGTTAAGGGCAGAGTTATATTATGAAATTGGGATTTCCGGAGATTGGCGTCATCATCGTGGTTGCCCTCATCATCTTTGGGGTAGTGCGAATGAGGCAAATTGGTCGCAATACTGCCAAGGAAGACAAAGCGCCGGCCAGGGTTAGAAAACAAAAGAAACAAGAGGCGGCAAAAGGGGTTCGCCGTCAACGGCTTCAGATTTTAGGCATCATCTTTATTCTGGTGGCCATTCTTATCCTGCTATCCAATATCAGCCTAGCAAGATGGGTTGCCTTGGCTCCCATATGGGCTATTGCTATCGCCGCCATCGGCTTGGTGGCCATATTTATTGCCAGACGCAGATAAGCCAATGTGAACTGACCCTCAACCTTGACACCCAATAGTGCCAATGCTACACTTTTTTTAAGTCCTCAGAAATGATGTCGCCTGCACGACCTTGAAAGCAGACTATAGCTCATGAAAAAAATCGGAATTATCTACCACCCATTGAATGAAGCTGCCCTTCCCCTGGCTAGGAAAGTGGCTGAGTTTTTAGATTCAAGCGGCGTTTCTACTTGGCTGGGCTCTGCCTGGGAAGGTGAGCAACTCAGGCAACAAGTACCTGGCACAGACTTAATTCTGACTATCGGCGGTGACGGCACCATTCTACGGACGGCTCAGGCGGTGGCTCCCCGGCCAACTCCTATTACCGGCATAAATCTGGGCAAACTGGGATTTATGACCGAACTTAATACCGATGAGGTTATGACTAAGTTACCTGCCCTGCTGGCCGGGGAAGGCTGGATTGATGAGCGAGCTATGCTTGAGGCAGAGCTTATCGCTAATGATGAGGAACACAAGAGCGCCCGAATGTTTTACGCCCTAAATGACGTGGTGGTGGCACGGGGAGAGATAGCCCGCATCATCTATGTGGCCGCCAGCATTGATGATGAGCCGCTAACCACCTACCAGGCTGATGGAGTAATTGCAGCCACCGCCACTGGCAGTACCGGTTATTCACTGGCTGCCGATGGCCCCATTCTCCATCCGCAGGCTGATGAGTACCTGCTGGTACCGATATTACCCCACCTCGGTCTGGATTATGCCCTGGTGTTGCCGCCCACAGCCGTAGTCAAGCTCAAGATTAGCACCACTCATCAGGCGACCTTAAGTGTTGATGGGCATATAAGTCTACCGCTATCAAGTGGTGCCACGATTACGGTAAAGCACAGCTTAAATAAAATCCGATTCTTAAGAATCCGTCCCAAGAATTCTTTCTACAGCTCTCTGGAGCAAAAGCTAAAAGGATAGTCTTATGACCTACCAGGTAGAGAAAGCCAAAATCAATGACGCCACCCAGATACATAGACTGATTAACCACTTTGCTGACAAGGGCGAGATACTGGCCCGCCCACTTAGTGAGATATACGAAAACATCAGGGACTATTTTGTGGTGAGACAAAATGAGCGGGTAATTGCCTGTGCCGCACTGCATATTAACTGGGAAGACCTGGCTGAAATAAAGTCGCTGGCGGTCTCTGAAGAGAGCCAGAAACATAGGCTCGGTGACCAACTAGTGGCCGCCTGCCTCAGGGAGGCTAAGGGACTTGGCATCCCCACCATATTTTGCCTGACCTACCGGCCAGCTTTCTTTGAGAAGTGTGGCTTCTCTCTGGTAGATAAATCTGAACTGCCCCATAAGGTCTGGGGTGAGTGTTACCGCTGCGCCAAATTCCCCAACTGTGATGAGGTAGCTCTGGTCTACCACCTTGAGGTGGAGATTTAATCTGGTGGAGAAGCCACTAGCAAGCCAGCCGGTCTACAGCGGGCGAGCAGTAAAGCTGCGGGTTGATACCGTAAAGCTTGCCAGCGGCCGGGAGACCAAACGGGAGATTGTAGAGCACAGCGACTGCGTGGCTATAGTAGCCATTGATGCCCAAGACAATGTGCTGCTGGTCAAGCAGTTTCGCCAACCGGCAGAGAAGGAGCTACTAGAGATACCGGCCGGCGGCATAGAAGCCGGTGAAGACCCACTGACCACTGTTCAGAGGGAGCTTGGCGAGGAAACCGGATATTTGCCGAAGAAAGTGGAGCGGTTGGGTGGATTCTATGCCTCACCAGGCTACTGCACCGAGTACCTTCACCTCTTCCTGGCGACTGAGCTTATCCCCAACCAGCTCCAAGCCGAGGATAGTGAGAGTATTAAATTAGTCCGCATGCCTTTAAGCCAGATTCCAGAGCTTATCGCCTCGGGCGCTATCTGTGATGCCAAGAGTATCGCCGGGCTGCTTATCTTTCTGGCATCAAAGAAGTCTGCCGGCAGCTAGCCAAGCTGGCCTCGGAGCTGCCTCCCGCCCAGAAGATGCAGGTGCAGATGTGGCACCAGCTGTCCGCCTTCCTTACCGCAGTTTATTACCAGGCGATAGCCGCTCTCAGAGACGCCTTCCCTCTCAGCCAGCTT
>DAOVGW010000013.1 GCA_030672225.1 Dehalococcoidales bacterium
TTAATATCCAGCCCAAAGATTTTCACTCTGCCCCCGGTGGGTTTAATAAGCCCCACCATCATCCCAATAGTGGTGGTTTTGCCGGCAGCATTAGGCCCCAGGAAGCCGAAGACTTCACCGCGGTGAATCTCTAAGTTCAGCTCATCCACCGCCACCAGCTTGCCGAACCTCTTGGTCAGGTGCTCAGTTTGGATTAGGATTTCGCCATCGTTTGCCATCGGCTACCTCGCAACCTATTTTCGCAAACCCGCAAAGAGCATGTTCACAGGATTTCATTGGGATTTCCCATTTCAACTCGTAATGAGGCATCCTGGTCCCTCATTGCTTTGTCACCAATAATATATCCAAGGTATCTGGTTGTCAATCTCCCTCTCGGAGCCCGATATAAAGGGTATCTAAGAGGGGTAAAGCCTGAAGCTCGACACAAGGGGTGTTTAAGAGGGGCGAAGCCCCTCTTTCTTTATCTCCCCCTCTCCTTTGAAGGAGAGGGGGGTTAAGGTCGAAGACTCTTCGAGGGGTGAGGTAGATAAGCAAGCCCTCTTATATCGGCAGGTCAATTTGGTAGTTTTTCAGAGCTTCCCTGATTCGGGCGGCTGTTTTTTCATCGGGCTCATAGAGTGGAGGACGCGGACTGCCAACCTTGAAGCCAAGATAATTTAAGGCATATTTTAGCGGAACCGGGTTGGAGACAATAAACAGAGTGTCAAATAGAGGCATGAGGTGGCGGTGTATCTTGGCGGCTTGGGCCGTCTTGCCACTAAAAAAACTATCAATCATTTCCCTTATCTGGTTGCCAACCAGGTGTGAGGCAACACTGATGACCCCGGAGCCGCCCAGGGCCAGTATGGGCAGGGTATCACTATCGTTACCGCTCCAGACGATGAAATCATCATTGGTATCATTTATAATCCGGGCAATCTGGCCTAAATCTCCGCTGGCTTCCTTTACCCCGATAATATTGTCTATCCGGCTTAGTCTGATAACTGTCTCGGCCGACAGGCTGGTAATGGTGCGGGACGGCACATTATAGAGAATACAGGGCAGGCTGGTGCTTTGGGCAATAGTCTTAAAGTGCTGATATAAACCTTCCTGAGTCGGCTTATTATAGTAGGGGACGACTAACAGGCAGGCATCAATCCCAACCTGTTCCGCCGCCATGGTCGCCTCTACTGCTTCAGCGGTGCTGTTACTACCGGTGCCGGCTATTACCGCTCCTCGTTTGCCGACGGCTGATTTAATCTCGGCAAACAGCTTAAGCTCCTCCTCACGGAGGAGGGTGGGGGATTCTCCGGTAGTACCCACCACCACTAGGCCATCGCTGCCAGAGTTGAGCAAGGCTAAAGCTAGTCGCTTGGCCTGTTCATGGCTAACAGTACCATCTTCACTAAAGGGTGTTACCATTGCCGTTATCAGTCGTCCTAAATTTTTCATTGCCTAACCTCCAGGATGAAGCCAGCCTCTCTTAATCATTTCCTCAGCAATCTGGACTGTATTTAGGGCGGCTCCTTTTCGTAAATTGTCAGCCACGACCCACATAACTAGACCATTGGGATGAGATGTGTCCCGGCGAATGCGGCCAATGAAAACCTCATCGGTGCCGGCGGCTGACCATGGCTGAGGATAAAGACTGATAGCCGGGTCATCTAGTAGCTTAACCCCTGGTGCCTGGGTGAGAATACGCCGTGCCTCATCGGGGGACATAGCTTGGGAGAATTCTATAGTGATGGCCTCGCTATGTCCGATAAATACCGGGACCCGGACACAGGTTGCCGAAATGGCTATATCTTGGGCATGCATTATCTTCTTGGTTTCTTCTACCGTCTTCCACTCTTCTTTAGTATAGGCATTATCTAGAAAAACATCTATCTCGGGCAGCACATTAAATGCTATCTGGTGTGGGTAAACATGAGGGGCAGTGTCCTGCCCATCCAGTAGCTGTTTGGACTGTGTTGTTAGCTCCTCTACTGCCGCAGAACCAGTACCTGACACTGACTGGAAAGTGGTAACAATAATGCGTTTGATGGGGTTGACCTTGTGTAACGGGTATAGCGCCATTACCATCTGAATAGTAGAGCAATTGGGATTAGCTATAAGCCCCTTATGTTGTCTTATATCTTCCGGGTTAATCTCCGGTACCACCAGGGGAACATGGGGGTCCATTCTGAATGCCGAGCTGTTATCAACGACTACAGCTCCTGAGTGAACAGCTATAGGTGAGAAATAGCGGCTAATCTCGGTGCCGGCCGAGAAAAGGGCAATATCTATATCTTGGAATGACTCAGGAACTGTCTCTTCAACTTCAATCTCCCGATGGGAGACAAATAGCTTCTTACCTGCTGAGCGGTCTGAAGCTAAAAGCCGGATTGATTCTATGGGAAAGCTGCGCTGCTCCAGGACCTTAATAAACTCCTGCCCCACCAGGCCAGTGGCACCAACTATGGCCACCCTATAGCCACCCATTATTACCTCCTATAAACCGAGTAGAGAATCAAGCCCATAGACCAGCCCTTTAAGTTTCATCACCTCTCTGGTGGCTAATATAACACCTGGCATATAACATTCTCTGCTGATAGCATCATGTTTCAGGCTTAGTGTCTGTCCTGGTCCGCCGAGAAGCACCTCCTGGCGGGCTGCGATACCGGGCAAGCGCACACTATGCACAGTGATACCTTCTACTTGCTGTCCCCGGCTATTTGAGGCTTTTTGGGGTTGTGGCGGCTGGTGGAATGGTTTGCCTCTAGCCGCTGCCATAGCCTTGGCGGTAGCTATGGCGGTTCCCGAAGGGGCATCAGCTTTCAGGTGGTGGTGTAGCTCCATAATCTCGGCATAGTCAAAATACTTGGCACAAATCTTGGCTAGGTGTATCATGAGAATTGCCCCGAGGGCAAAGTTGGGTGCTACTACCGCGCCCACCTTGTTGGCCGTTGCCAGGCGGTCTATTTCATCAAGGTCATCGGCACTTAAGCCGGTAGTTCCGATTACTAGGTTAACTCTCTGAGAAGTAGTGGTGCGTACTGCCGGCATGGTGACTAAAGCGGTGGTAAAGTCTATCAGCACATCAGGCTGGCAGCGCTCAATAATATTCTCCAGGTCTGAAGAGAGGGGGATGCTGCCTGAGCCATCAGGAAGTAGCAGGCAATCACTGTCAGGATTAAGCTCTACGGCGCCTACCAGTTCCATTTCTGGTTCACGCCATATCGCTCTAACCACCTCCCGCCCCATTTTGCCCTGTGCACCGTGAACTACCACCCTTATTGGCTTCATGGTTTTGCCTGCTTTTGTCCTAGTGGCGCTGCTTGTTTATCGGGGGGCGAGAGTGCTGTGGGGAAGATGTGCTGCGCTGGCTCCGGAACGGGTAGTCAGCGGATAACGAATCGCTTGCCCCGGCATCAGATGGTTGAGAAACCTTTTCAGATAAAGCTCGCCGTGATAAATTTATTCTGCCCTGGCTGTCAATGCCAATTACCTTAACCGTAACCTCATCACCTATCTTGACTATATCCTCAACCCGCTCCACCCGATAGTCAGCCAGTTCAGAGATGTGTACCAGGCCATCTTTACCGGGTAGAATCTCTACAAAAGCACCGAAGGTCATCAGTCGGACTACCTTGCCTGTATAGACAGTGCCAACTTCTACATCTTTGGTCAGGTCTTCGATGATTTTGATGGCTTTGTCGGCAGCTTCAGCATCAACGGCGCCAATAAGCACGGTGCCGTCATTGGAAATATCAATGGTTGTCTTGGTTTCTTCAATGATTGCCCTGATTGTTTTGCCGCCACTGCCGATTACGGCACCGATTTTATCAGGGTCAATTGTTATTTTATGCATTCTGGGCGCATGGCGACTGACTTCAGATCGGCTGGAGCCGATGGTCTGCTGCATTATCTCTAGAATAGACAAACGGGCCTGGCGACCCTGGTACAGTGCCTTTTCCAGAATTTCAAGGCTTATGCCCTTGAGTTTGGTATCCAGCTGAATGGCAGTTATGCCCTGGCTGGTACCGGCTACCTTGTAGTCCATATCCCCGTAATTATCCTCAAAGCCCTCAATATCAGCCAGGATAGCATAGTTGTTATTTTCATCGGTGACTAGGCCCAGCGATATGCCGGCTACTGCTGATTTTGTCGGCACTCCGGCATCCATCAGGGAGAGGCTTGAGGCACAGGTGCTGGCCATAGAGGTGCTGCCGTTGGAGCCCAGGACTTCCGAGACGAGGCGAATAGTATAGGGGAATTCATCTTCAGAAGGTATTATCTGCGCTAAGGCTCGCGCTGCCAGGGCACCGTGCCCGATTTCACGGCGGCTTGGTGTGCCGATGCGTTTTACCTCGCCGACGGAGAAGGGGGGGAAGTTATAGTGGTGCATGAAGCGTCTGGATTCCTCTAACCCCAATCCGTCAATTTTTTGAGCATCTCTGGAAGAGCCCAGAGTAGTAAGTGTCAATATCTGTGTTTCACCCCTGCTGAACAGCGCTGAGCCATGGATACGGGGCAAGAGTCCTACTTCACAGCTGATGGGCCGTATTTCTGTTAAACTACGTCCGCTGACACGCTGTCCCTTGGCGAGGATACTATTTCTTACTTCAGCTCGCACCATGCCGTCAAGAGCGGCAAGAATAGCTGCTTCGGGGAAAGACTCACTTAAGTTCTCGACAAGTTCTGCCTTCAGCTTGGAGAGAGCCTTTTCGCGCAGTGCTTTCTCCGGTTGGTTCAGTGCTGGGGCAAGCCTGTCGTTTAAAGCTGATGAGACAGCTGATACTGCTGATTGGTCAAGCTCAACAACCGGTGTTGCCACCTTGGGTTTACCGAAAGCCTCACGGAGTTGTTCCTGGATGTCGATAATAGCCTGGTTTGCCTCATGGCCGAGTTTAATTGCCTGAGTAACGATTTCCTCGGAGACCTCGCGGGCTTCGGCTTCCAGCATTATTACGGCGTGTTTAGTACTGGCTACCACCAGGTCAAGCGGGCTATTTTCAAGCTGGGCAAATGTTGGACTTAGTACCAGCTCATTATCAATATAGCCAACGTGGACGGCACTTACAGGGCCATCAAACGGAATTTCTGATAATCCCAGGACCGACGAGCTGCCGATAATTGATAGAACATCCGGGTCACTTTCCTGATCAACGGAAAGGATGGTAACCACAAGCTGAATATCATTGCGCCATGCCTTGGGCAGGAGTGGGCGCAGCGGGCGGTCGGTAAGCCGGCAGGCCAGGGTCGCTCCCTCACTGGGGCGCCCCTCTCTTCTGATAAAGCCACCCGGAATCTTACCGGCGGCGGATAGTCTTTCTTCATAGTCAACGGTTAGAGGCAGGAAATCCACCCCTTCCCGTGGTTGTTTGCCTACGCAAACGGTAACCAGCACCACCGTATCCCCATAGCGAACGGTTACCGCTCCGCTTGCCTGCCTGGCAAACTTGCCCGTCTCAATAACGAGTTTTCTATCACCTACTGTAGTCTCAAAAGAATGGGATGTTGCCAATAATTTCTCCTTACTATCGCTACTCAAGAATTTATTTACGCAGGCCGAGCCTCTTGACCAGGTTTTGGTAGCGGCTTATATTCTCCCGGCTTAGGTAAGCAAGTAGCCGTCTTCTTTGGCCAACGAGCTTTAAGAGGCTGCGCTTGGTATGGAAATCATGTTTATTAGCCGCCATGTGCTCGGTTAACTGGTTTATCCTTTCAGTGAGCAAGGCTACCTGAACCTCAGTTGAGCCGCTATCCCCTTCGCCTAGCTTAAATTGTGAAATTATTCCTGTCTTTTTCTGCTGGTCCAAGCTTCACCTCTTTACTGCTCAAGTTAAGAAATTATAACATAAGTTGGTATGACTGTAAAATAGAGCCGGCTAAAAATGGTTGTCTTGACTTGATAATTTGTATAAAGTATAGTTACTGAATTAACAAAGATATAGACCGGGTCTTGCTTCAGTGTTGTTGTCGGCTGTAGCTGTTATGAATGTTGGCGTCTGTCGGATTAGCCTTCGGCTACCTGAGAATCTGTCTCTTAAGGGTAAGAGGCGGGTACTTAAATCCATGACCACCCAGGTGAGGAACAAATTCAATGTTTGTGTTGCCGAGGTTAGTGATCAGGAGTTGTGGCAACTGGCTACTCTTGGGGTTTGTTGCCTCAGTAACGATAAGCGCTATACCAATGAAGTTCTGTCAAAGGTGGTGAATTTTATTACTAACGGTCGGTTTGAGGTTGAGATGCTTGACTACGAAATTGAGATTATATCCTTTTAGTAAGGGGAGCTGTAGCGGATACCTCAGCCTTCCTTTGCCATCTTACGGCACAGGCTACCTCCAAATATTTTTAATTTACGGGAGCAGAGATGATTGAGATAGGTATAGACCCGGTAGCCTTTTTAAATGTCAGATGGTATGGCATTATGATTGCCCTGGCCATTATGGTGGGCGTATTGTGGATGGTAAGGGAGGCCAGAAGGGGTGCTAATCTCTCTTATGATACCATTCTTACTGCAGCACTGGTGGGCATTCCCTCCGCGATAATCTTTTCAAGGCTACTGCATGTTATTGACAAATGGGAATTATATAAGGATGACCCGGGACGTATAATCGGCGGCGAGGGCCTGAGTATTTATGGAGCCATTTTAGGCGGCGCCTTAGCTATCTGGGTTTACAGCAGGTTCAGCCGTTTTCAGTTTGGTTATTTTGCTGATTTGATAGCGCCGGCGCTTATACTGGGTCAGGCTGTAGGCAGGGTAGGCTGTACCATAAACGCTTGCTGCTTAGGAATAGCCACTTCTCTACCCTGGGGGGTAGTCTATACTCACCAAGAAGGAGTAGCAACTCATCCGGTGGTGGTCTATGAGATTATATATAATCTCATAGTTTTTGGGGTTTTACTCAAATTAAGGGGGCGGCTCAAGCCTGAAGGCTCGCTGTTTCTCATCTATCTTAGCCTTTACGCAGTATGGCGCTTAGGTTCTGATTTCCTGCGAGTTGGGGAACCGTTTCTCTTTGGCTTACACCAGGCACAGGTAATAGCCATAATAGTATTAGCCATTACTACCCCCTTGCTTATTCGCCGGACACGGTGGGTAAGGGCAGAAGAAAGCGTTGACTAAAAGATAGAATTTCTAGACGGGTTTTTAGTCTGTCTGTTAACTGCACTCTATGACGATTTGTATCCGCTGTGGCAACCCCCGGCTCTTTAAACTAAAACCTGTCTTTTAAGTTTTTGCGTAGAGCTAGCCGGCGCCAGCCGCCTGCCTTAGTCCGCATCTCTTTTATTCGGGGGATATATCTAATTAAAGGGATTAACAGCATTAGTGATGAAAAAGCTACATAGTCTCCGCGGTGGTAGATTAGCCAGGCAACAAAGGGGAAACAGAGCAGGGCGATGCTGTAGCTGAGGGTGGGGAAGCGGGTCAGTAGCAGGAGAACCAAAAAGATGCCCAGACCGATGGGTATGCCCCAGGGCATGAGAAAAACTAAGACACCGATAAGGGTAGCCCCTCCCCTGCCACCGCGGAATTTGAGCCAGACTGGAAAGCCATGACCTATCACGGCGGTGGCTCCGGCCAGCATCTCAACTATAGGGGGTACTTCCAGCCAGTGAGCCAGGGCAACGGCGGCGGCTCCTTTGCCTATGTCCACTGCTAAGACCAGGAGGCCGGGCACTATGCCGACTTTGTAGAAGACATTCATGGCGCCCATATTTTGGCTGCCTACCTCGCGGATGTCTATCCCCTTTCGCAGACGCCCGGCGATATAGGCTGAGGGGATGGAGCCGAGTAAATAGCTGCCTATTATGGCGATGGCAATAAAAAGTGCTTCATTTGTCATAAGCGCTACCCTAGTTATCCAGTTTAGTCTGCATGGGCAAGGTCCAGGATGTTGAGCCTGAGTCTCTCTTGCCCGCGCCACTGGTCT
>DAOVGW010000014.1 GCA_030672225.1 Dehalococcoidales bacterium
AGAGGGGCGAAGCCCCTCTAACAAACCTTCCCCTTCCCCTGGGGAAGGGGATAAAGGGGGTCCCCAGGAAAATCAAAGATTTTTCTGGGTGCTTAAAGGGGATGGGGTTACCTATAACCAGTAACAAATGGAGGTGAACTCAAGATTAAAGATTCAGTCAAGTTGCGTTCCAGACCAAAACTTAACTCACCCAACATGCTGGCTGCCTGGCCCGGCATCAGCAATGTCGCCATGATAGTAGCCAGCTACCTGCTGAAAAAACTAGACTTTAAGGATCTGGCCGAGGTTCGGGCAGCCGACTTCTTTGACCCCATCGGGGTATTGGTTAAAGACAACGTGGTGGAGGCGCCGCAGTTCCCGCAGAGCAAGTTCTACTACTGGAAGAATAGCGGTGGCGGCAGTGATATAATTCTGTTCACTGGCGAAGCCCAACCATCCACCAAAGGCTATGAGATGGCTAACTGCGTCATTGATGTCGGACTAAGGTTTGGGGTTAAGAGGATATATACCTGCGCCGCAGCCCTGACCCGCATCCACCACACCGAGCAACCCAAGGTCTGGGGAGTAGGCACCAGTCAGGCTGTGGCTGAGGAACTAGCAAGGTATGATTTAGTCCAAAGGGGTAACCTTCAAATTTCGGGGCTTAATGGACTGCTTCTAGGTGTCGCCAAAGAAAGGGATATTGAGGGTATCTGCCTGCTGGGTGAAGTCCCGGTATACGCCACCCGAATACAGAACCCGATGGCTGCCCTGGCCATAGTCAATGCCCTAACCAAGATAATAGGCATTAGCATTGATACCGATGAGCTAGAGCAGCTAGCCAGAGAGACAAGACAGAGAATGAAGCAGATAGCGGCTGAGGTTATGGAAGAGTATATTGACTTCTTTACCGAGCCTATCTGGGAACGTGGCGAGGATGAGGAAGCAGAGGAATAGAGCTAGTCAAGCCAATACACCTTTGTCCACCTAGCTGAGCAGTCCTTATATGAGCTTGAGGTAATGGCAGAGCCTCTGTCTTTTAGGAGTTTGGGCTACGGAGGCCTACATGATTAACGGCAGTAAGGTTAGGCTTTGTGACAAGAGCCTAACCAATGCCCCCAATGACTATGCCTGGAAAACAGACCCGGAACTGACCCGGCTTGATGCCGCTCCACTACTAAACATTAGTTTCACAGAGTACTTATCAAGCTACGCCAGCGAACTGCGCCATCCCCCGCCAGCCAAGTACCAGTTTGCTATTTTGACCCTGGACGGCAAGCACATTGGCAACTGCGCCTACTATGACATCAGTAAAAGCAAAGGCGAAGCCGAGCTAGGTCTCATGATTGGCAACCGCAACTACTGGGACAAGGGTTACGGCACCGATGCCATAACTACCCTGGTAAGCCATATTTTCCACAAGACAAACCTTAAACGAATTTATTTGAAGACCCTGGAGTCTAACCAGCGGGCGCAGAAGTGCTTTAATAAATGCGGCTTTACCCCATATGGACGCCGGGTCTCAGGCGGACTTAGTTTTGTGCTTATGGAACTACAGCGCACGAAGTGGCAGCAACGTAAAGATAAAAACAATGATGAACCTCAGGGGGAATAACCAGCCTATTTCTTATTTAAGAAAAGTACTGAAAGGAGAACTCGGCATTATGGCAAAGAATGCTACCGCAGGTCTAGATAACCTGCTAGGGGACTTAAAAGTAGACAAAATCGGGATAGCCAGCCTCTATAATTTGAAAGATACCCCTCTTGGGAACCAGGCTCAGAAACTCCTGCCGGGAGCAAAGTCGGTGATTGTGTTAGCCATGGAACTATTCCTTGAGACGGTCAACCAAGTGACCTCAAAAGCTGTTGTAGGAGATCTGGCACTCCGGGACCTCTATCTTGCCAATAGTGATGTGGTAAGCGGTCATCTTGACTGGGCGGGTTATAAAACGGTGAAGGTGCTGCACAGGCTGGGTTTCAAGGGGCTACTGTTGCCTGCCGGGTGCAGTCCTACTGATGGCAGGTTTTTAGAAAGCCCCCTCTCCTATAAACACATGGCTGAGGCGGCGAGACTAGGTATCATCGGCTGGCACGGTTTATTGATTACACCCGAATATGGCCCCAGAGTAAGGCTGGCATGCATTCTTACCGATGCTCCATTGGCCGGCTCGGCCCCACCCAATATGGAAAGTCCCTGTCCTAAATGTGGCGGTGCCTGCGTCAAGATATGCCCAGCCAAGGCTATTACCAAACCTCAGGCAGGGGAGACTTACCAGCTGGATAAATACGCCTGCAGTACTTATTATACCGCATCGGGGATGTGTGCAGAGTGTTTAAGGATTTGCCCTGCCGGCAAAGGCTCTTCCTAGTCCGAGAGAACTATTCAGACTATGAGCCCCGGGATGGCAAAGTAACAACAGCAGTACCGGTTACTGTCTTCTCTCTCTTCGGATTCTCAGTCCACAGGCTACAGACGACAAAACGCTGGCCATCTTCAATATACTTCTTGGTTACCGTTCCCTTGCAGATAAGGGTTTCGCCGGGGAAATTCATCCCCCGATAGGTCAGGGTCAGTTTCTTAAGCCTGCCCTGCTCCCCTATCCAGTCGGTCACCATCTGCCCCAGGAAACAGCTGGCCAGTTGACCATGGACAACAACACCGGGTAGCCCCCGGCTTTGGGCAAAGTCTTTATCATAATGGATGGGATTATAGTCACCGGAGGCACCGGCCCACATCACCAGCTGTCGAGTGGTAGGCTGTTTAAGTAGGGTGGTGATTTCACCCCCCACCACTACACCTTCATAATATAACTGCCCGGTCATACTCCATTCACCCAATCTAGCGGATTATTGCCATCTGGCGGCACCTAGCCACTACCTCTTGTCTTTGGTTTTTATAGGTTATATCAAAGGTGACGAAGGTTGTCTTACCTATCTTGCCCTCACGCTGGCGAACGCCTGCAATCTTAGTAGTCGCTGTTATTACATCTCCAGGCCTGACTGGCTGGCAGTGTTCAAGCTCGGTAGTGGCATGAATGATAGTCTGGGACGGGATCCGGGTCAACTGGTGCACAACCCGGTCAAAACCCAGGGTCAGGACAAAGGTTGGCGGGGCAATGATGCTACCAAAACTACTCTTAGCGGCATACTCATCATCCTGCCACAGGGGATTGGGGTCACCTACCGCCTGGGCAAAGCGGCGGAGCATCCCTTTCTCAATCTCATATACCACTGGCTCCAGCTCTGCCCCGATTTTACTTTTAAGTTCCTCTATACTCAATCCATCAGCAGCCATCAGTACACCTTGTTTAGCTAGAAGTCAATAAGAAAGCGATGGGAATTAAAGAAGTTTAACTTAGCCTTATTAGCCGTGTCAAGAAAACAGGAGCTTAAGACTATCTATCAACCTCTCCTTTAAAGGAGAGGGGGAAATAGAAAAAGAGGGGCAAGTTCCTCTTTGACTGCTCCTGGTTAACAACTTCAAAGGTTTTCATCCCCTGACGGGCTTTGCCTTAAATGTCATTCTGAGGAACGTAGTGACGAAGAATCCATTCCCAAAGGAAGATAATACGGATTCTTCGCTGAGTTTACACTGAGGAACGAAGTGCTCAGAATGACAGGGAGATGTTACTTTTAGGGCAAAGCCTCCCCTGACGGCTAACCCGGGCTAAGAAGAGACTTACACTAACCAGCTGAAGAAGTATGCTATAATCAGGCTGTAGTTTTGCTACTCAAAAGGGTTAAGAATGGCTTCCAAAAGCATTGAGCCAACCAGAGCACAGGATGACGCCTTTGCCATCCAGACCTTTAAACTGACCAAGATGTTTGGCAATCTGGTAGCTGTTGACGGTATTGACCTAAATATCAGAAAAGGGGAGCTGTTTGCTTTCCTCGGGCCTAACGGGGCCGGCAAAACGACCACCATCAATATGCTCTGCTGCCTGCTCAAGCCCAGCGGTGGCACAGCCAAGGTTATGGGCTATGATATCAACCGGGAGCCATATAAGATAAAGGAAATCATCGGTGTCTCCCCTCAGGAAACGACCCTTTCCGAGCACCTCAATCCTAAAGAAAACCTAAACCTGATTGGCCGAATACACGGTGTCAGCCCCCAGAAATTAAAGACCAGGTCCGAGCTCTTGCTGGAGACAATGGGGCTTACCGGCAGGGCTAAAGACCAGGTAAGGAAATTCTCCGGCGGTATGAAACGAAGACTCAATATAATAATGGCGCTGATTCACAACCCCCAGATTCTTATCCTAGATGAGCCCACCCTTGGTCTTGACCCCCAGGCACGCCGAGCAGTATGGGAATATATTACCCAGTTCAAGGGCAAAAAGACCATCCTGCTCACTACCCACTATATGGACGAAGCCGATTTCCTGGCTGACCGGATAGGCATTATAGATGGTGGTAAGATTGTCGCTTTGGGCACCAGTGCCGAACTCAAGATAAGCATGCTGAAAACACATACCAT
>DAOVGW010000045.1 GCA_030672225.1 Dehalococcoidales bacterium
AAGCTGCCGGTAAAATCCACTCCGATATGGAAAGGGGCTTTATCCGGGCAGAAGTAGTAAGCTTTGATGGCCTCTCAAAGTGTGGCAGTCTGGCTGAGGCTCGCAAGCACGGACTTCTTAGGCTGGAGGGTAAGAACTACATAGTCCAGGATGGTGATGTAATTACTTTTTTGTTTAATGTGTGAGGATATTTTATGTCAACCTCACCCCCTTAATCCCCCACTCCTTCAAAGGAGAGGGGGAAATAAAGAAAGAGGGGCTCCGCCCCTCTTAGACACCCCTTGATGAAAACCCTACTCCCCCCTCAAATACCTATCTATATCGGCGGCGGCGAGTTTGCCGGCTCCCATAGCGCTGATTACGGTGGCCGCGCCGGTAACTATATCACCACCAGCCCAGACACCGGGCTTCTCTGCCCTGCCGGTCTCTTCATCAGCAACCACGGTGCCCCACTTGGAGGTCTTGAGACCCTTGGTAGTCTGGGCAATAAGGGGGTTGGGCGTGGTGCCCAGGGCGACTATTACCACATCAACATCAATAATAAACTCGCTGCCCTCCTTAACAATCGGGCGGCGGCGGCCACTCTCGTCAGGCTCGCCAAGCTCCATCTGGTAGCACTCCATACCAACCACCCAGTTCTGGTCATTACCTAAAAACTGCTTGGGGTTGGTCAGTAGCTTAAACTGGATACCCTCCTCCATGGCATTCTCCACCTCCTCACGGCGGGCGGGTATCTCCACTTCGGAGCGCCGGTAGATAATATAGACCTCATCGGCACCGAGCCTCAAGGCACAGCGGGCTGAGTCCATAGCCACATTGCCACCACCAATTACGGCTACCCTTTTGCCCACCTTCACCGGGGTATCATATTCCGGGAACTGGTAGGCCTTCATCAGATTGACACGGGTCAGGAATTCATTGGCTGAATAGATGCCGTTAAGATTCTCACCAGCTATATTCATAAACATGGGCAGTCCGGCACCAGTGCCCAAAAAAACAGCCTGGTAGCCACTCTCAAGTAACTCGTCCACGGTATCAATCTTACCTATTACCGAATTTAGTGTAAGCTCAACCCCTAAAGAGGTAACATAGTCAACCTCAGCCTGAACAATTTCTTTGGGCAAGCGGAACTCCGGGATGCCGTACATCAGCACGCCACCGGCGACATGCAATGCCTCAAAGATGGTAACACTATGCCCCAGCTTGGCCAGCTCGGCGGCAGCGGTCAGTCCCGCCGGCCCGGAGCCAACCACCGCCACCCGCTTGCCTGTCGGTTTCGGTAGCTCTGGTGCTAAGCTTTCTGGACTCATATTAGCCCGCTCCCAGTCAGCCACATAGCGCTCCAGGCGACCAATGGCAATAGGCGCTCCCCTCTTACCGATAACACAGGCGACCTCACACTGTGTCTCCTGGGGGCAGACCCGCCCGCAGATACCGGGCAGGGCATTCTTACTTTTCAGTATCCTCACCGCCGCCAACATATCATCCTCACGCATCGCCTTGACAAAATCAGGAATATCAACATTTACCGGGCAGCCGGCAACACAGTTGCGCTTGGGACACAGGATGCAGCGGTTAGCCTCAGCCAGAGCCTGTTTGAGACTATAGCCCAAAGCAACCTCACTGAAATTTTTTGCCCGTACCTCAGGCTCCTGCCTCGGCATCGGTACCCGGTTCAAATCTAGCTTGGCCATATATAATCACTCCCAGATTACAATTTAAGATTTAGTGCCATGCTGGCACTGACACTGCTCAAAGGAACGTTTCTCTTCGTCAAGGTAGATACGCTGTCGGGCCATGAGCAAATCCCAATCAACCTGATGGCCGTCAAAATCGGGCCCATCCACACAGACAAAGCGGGTAGCACCGGAAACTGCAACCCGACAGCAGCCACACATACCAGTACCATCAACCATTATTGGGTTTAGGCTAACAATAGTTTTAACACCAAAGGGCTCGGTGGTCTTAGCACAGAACTTCATCATAACGGTCGGCCCAATGGCAATAACCCGAGAAATTTTCCCATCACCGCTAAGCAGTTCCCTAAGCGGCTCTGTTACCAGCCCTTTACGGCCGTAAGAGCCATCGTCAGTGGTTACTATTAGCTGGTCGCTGACCCGGCGCAGCTCATCTTCCCAGAAAATAAGGTTTTTACTGCGTGCCCCCATAATTGAGATGACCCTGTTTCCGGCCTGTCTCATAGCTCTGGCAATGGGCATTATGGTGGCCACAGCAAAGCCACCGGCGACACAGACCACAGTGCCAAATTTTTCAATGTGGGTGGGCAGTCCCAGTGGCCCAACAAAATCAGTAATAGAGTCGCCGGCCCCGAGTTGGGCTAAGCGGCAGGTGGTTGTGCCCACTTCCATAAAGACAACAGTGATGCTACCCCCTTTCCTATCCCAATCGGCAATAGTGAGCGGGATACGCTCACCCCGCTCATCAATCCTTACGATGACAAACTGCCCGGCCTGAGCCTTGCCAGCTATCTTGGGCGCCGCCACCTTAAACAAATGGATTTTGGGTACCAGGTCTTGCCTTAGTAAAATCTGATTCAATTATTCTTTACCCCCACATTTTGTAGAACTTATAATTTATCATTAAATAGAGTATAATTCAACTCATTGGCGGTTGCCAAATCGTCATTAAGGGTATAAGATAATAGGCACTCAGCAGTAAAGCGAAACTCAAGCTTTGAGAGGTTAACGCTAATGACTATAGAAATGGTCCACATCGGCTTCGGCAACATCTTAGCCATGAGCAGGGTTATTGCCATAGCTTCACCAAACTCAGCACCGACCAAGCGTACCATTCAGGAAGCGAGGAACAAGGGGCTACTGATTGATATGACCAATGGCAGAAGAACCAAGGCCGTTATCTTCGCTGACAGTGGCCACATTGTCCTGGCGTCTCTAGCCCCAGAAACCATTACCGGCCGGCTTCAGACGAGCCGCGGTGCCCCGATGCTGAGACCAGAGCAAAGCGATGACAAAGCCGAGCTATAAAAGCCAGGGCCGACTAAACCTAGCTACCAAGCCGTTACTCCTGGTCCTCTCCGGTCCCTCCGGCAGCGGTAAGGATGCCGTTTTAGCCAGGATGAAAGAGCTGGGCTACCCTCTTCAATA
>DAOVGW010000042.1 GCA_030672225.1 Dehalococcoidales bacterium
CAGGCTCCTACCTGGTTTATTTCAACACTTACCGGGGTAGCGATAGGGTCAATCCAGATGTTTTCATTGGGGATGCCCAGCTGGTTGGCTTTATAGATAAGGTCAACGGCGAGCAGGCATCTTTCGTTGGCATCGCGAGGCATGCCCTCTACTCCCCAAAGAAGACCTATCATATTCGCATTGTACGCCTTGACCATGGGTAAGACCCTCTCCAGCCTCTCCGGCTGAAGAGATACAGAATTTATTAGTGCCGTCCTCTGGCATGCCTTTAGACCGGCCTCCATAGCCACCGGGTTTGTCGTATCCAGAGATAATGGTAGATTGGTAGCCTCCTGCACAGTGTTAACCAGCCAGGTCATTAGCTCGTCACCTGCCTTGCGGGCAGGACCGATATTAAGCTCAAGCCAAGAAACGCCAGCCTTAGCCTCAGTCCGGGCCATCTCCTGAATAGGCTGAGGGTCTTTCTGCCTCATGGCTTGCCCGATAGTTTGAGACATAATATTTATATTTTCCCCGATAAGTATCATGCGTTGTCTCCCTTAAGGTTTCCATGTTTTAAGATAGGCTGGGATGTGCGCCCCCTCCCGGGGACCAATCTGAATCTCCCAATCAGGCAGTTCCTCTTCCAGACTGCCGCTTTCAACAGCTATATAGCCGGGGATTATGAGTTTTCTGTGTTTAACCCGCTCGGTGATGCCGCACTTCTTAACGAAGGGGGCAATAGCATCGGCACCGAATTTTCCGGCTGCCCAGGCGGTCATAACCGAGAGTCCTTCGGTGTCTTTGACTAGGAGGTAGCTGGGAAGCCGGCTATTCTCTATTTCACCAGAGACAATGAAGTAGGTGAGGGAAAAATTAGAGGTAATGAGCACCGGGGAGTTTTCATCAGGGCCGCCAATCTCATAGATTCCCTCACCGGTGGCCAGTGGCCGCTGCGGGTCGGTATAGATATTCAGCCGCCCTACAAGCAGTGGGAACAGGCTTTCGCCCTGAAAGTCAGAGAGGACGATTATGCCACCATATTTAGCCACAAAAGTGGCCGCAATCAAGGCTTCCTTCATCGGGTTATCGCTCATCTCGCCGGGGAAAACAATGGTTGGGAAGCCCAGGGGACGGAACTTCTTATCCAGGGCGGCGCGCCTGATAGCTATCTGGTCTTCGAATGTTTGGCGAAGAGTCCTTGCCCCGGAATCAAGGACTATGTCTTTAACTCCGGACTCAGTCAGTCTTGAGCTAAGCTGGGCGAGTTCGTCCAGGCTGTTAGCCTTTACTGCTAGCGGGCAGGAGTTTTCTTTAGCCAAATCGGCTACACGGTCCAGGTTGTCCTTAGTGGCGGCGTAAAGGAGTGGTTTTCGGCTGGCGCAGGCCTTAAGCCCAGCCGCCAGGATATCAGGGCTCTGGCTCATCAGGATAATATTACAGTCGTTATTTTGCTTATTAACTGTAGCAACCAGAGCCTCAAATTTGCCGGCATCTCCTGAGTCACACTTTAGTGCCACCAGCTCGGGACGGAGTGTAAGGCCCACCCTTTCGTATTGGAGCTTTTGGAACCTCTCCAGCCGACTCAAAACCTCAGCTTTGGCCATAGTGTCGCTGATGAGGATGGCAAAGCCGGGAGGGTTATCAAACCTTTTTTCGTGGCGGAACATGACTGTCCCACCACCAACCTTTATAGCTCTACTACCGACACCGATAGTAACTGGTCTGATGGGTGGCGCTGATGCCTCCTCTAATTTGGCCTTTGCCTCGTCAGAAACGTATGGACAGGCGGCCAGTTCCGCCTTCCCTGCAGCCAGACTCATGGCAAAAGCCAGACAGGTAGGCACACCGCATTCACCACAGTTGGTCTTGGGCAGCAGCTTATAGATCTCTATTCCGGTAAGAGGCATTGGTACATCTCCTTTGGCTACATTATTGGTTCCATGCTTAGCGCCGGGTGTCCCTTCTCCTTGAGGAAGGGGAGGATTTCCTCCTCGGTGGTGCCCACTGTCTCGTCGGCTATCATGTCAAGAAGGTTGGGAATGCCGATTTCTTTTGCCCTGGCATTAAAGCGGTCGGCAATCTCTTCCTTTAGCATCTTGGGCATCCAGACCACCCTCTTAATACCACCCTCAGCACTGAGGAATTTTCTCTGGCTAATATTATACTTGCTGTGACCAACAAAGCCAGGGCTGCTTATGCCACCACCGATAGTCCCGGCCAGCGTGGTAAACTTCATGCCACAGGGGGTTATCCCGGTGTGCTCTCTATTTAGCGTCATTACTCCGTTACACAGTGGCAAGACAGCGGAAATACACTCCATACAGCCGCAGGCAGTCATTGGGTCATATATGATGCTGTAGAAGTTGTAGTGATCCAGTTTGCCACGAGAGGCTTTAAAGACAAACTCATTTACTCCTTTCCACTGACCAAGCTTGACATCAATGGTCTCCCCTTTGGGCACCGGCTGATTGGGCCCGGTAGGATTAATCTCATTAGCCGCCTTGCAGTCCATCCAGTTATAGGAGCCGCAGAGGCCGGTTCTCTCCGGGCTGATGACACAAACATGGCTGGGGGCAAAAGACTGACACAGGGTGCACGAGTAGAATATGTCAGTAGTTTCATCAGTCATGCCTTCAATACGGGCATCTCGGATAGCATATATCGCTTTGGCTTTAGCTACTATCTCTTGCACCTTGTCCGCCTCGGTGTAAATTCTTATCTGTAATTTATCAAAAATCCGACCAAAATCCTGGTGTAGTTTGGAATGGAGGATAGAACCTATGTGGTGGAGCTTAAAGCCCTTCTCCATAGCTGCCTTGCTAATTCGTATCCAGGCAATATCCCTTTGCCCAATGTGCATTAGCCCTTGGGCATAGTTTATAAAATGGTGTATCTGCCGCTCCAGGATAGGTTCGTAATCCTCCTGCATCTCCCGGCCGGCAACCTCAACGGCTATGGCCATAGGTAGTTTGGAACCAACCGTGACATCGGTTATCTCAGGCCCGATGACCTCAATCTTGCCATCCTCCACTTCATCCATTCGCTTGGAGGTAACCAACTCAATCATCTGCGTTTTGCCGCCGCCAAACTCCAGATAAACATCATCACGCCTGACCCTCTCGCCTTCAAAGGCGGGGCCGTAGGCTACCGGTATCGGTACTTCAGCGACAGTGACCTTTAGCCCTCTTACCTCTATTGCTCTAGCCACTATTCTGTCATGGGGGACATTGGCGGCAACATGCTCATAGGTGCAAATTCCGGTGGGCAGGATTTCCGGTATCGGGGTATCGGCAATGGTTGGGAATCCGAAGTTAACAGCCCCAGCGGCATTGGCATACCACTCATCGGTAACATAGCCCAGCGGCATAGCGAAGGCAAAGGTGCGGTCTTTATTATAGATAAGGACCTTCCTGAAATCGCCGGGTGAAACACCGCCGAAGGAGAGGGCTACCCTGGTGGCAAAACCCATAGCAAAGACAGTGGCTGAAACGTCTGGGCCAAAGGAGATAAGACGAGTTGGCCAGCCAATCTGCACTTCGGACTCTACAAGCTGCTCGGAGAACTTTTTGCCGTCATGAGAAGCTGTCATAAACACATAAAGGTTCTTCTGCTGGAGTTCATGAGCGATTTTTACGGCTATTTCATTAGTCGGTGCCGCACCGAGTATGGCAGCAAAACCAGGGGCGGTGCCATCAACAAATTCAATTCCTCTCTTTCTGAGGATTACATCGTCGGCGGCACCCAGCCAGATATTATTGTCGGTTGGGTCTTCTGACTTGGTGTAAAAATCAGGCTCCTCCAGATACCTTATGGCCTCAATTATTTCTTCGGCAAAGAAGGTTGCCATACCGGCGTCAAGGGCTGGCGCCAGGTAGGGAAGTGGGTGTGTCTCTTTTACCAGTGGCGGCAGGAGAGACTTACACCGCTCCAGCACAGGCTCCATATCAGCCAATTTTTCAACCTTGATGCCTAAAATGCCGTAGATTACTGGCAGGTAATAGGCGGTGTTGGGAAAGCCTACCGCTTCATTCGGTTGCCACTTTTCCATTGCCTCTTGCCATTTCTTTTCAGCTCGGGCTACAATCTTGTGGGCTCCTCTAATAGCTGCTGATGCGATGATTTTAGACATTTTTATCCGTCCTTTACTTAATTGCTAGCTCGGGTTGTCAGACTGCTTCCAGTTCCCGTCTCATTTCCATATCGTAGAGTATCCGCTCCCTGGCCTTGTCAATACCCAGAGCTTTGCGCGCTTTATCAATGTGTTCAATCATAAGATGGGCGGCTTTAATCGGGTCTGGTTCAAAAGCCCACATTCCGCCGTACATCTTCTCAAAGTCTTTAAATAAGAAGTTGGTCAGCTCTTTACTGCCGGTGGTGGGCCAGGTGACGCCGAATACAGTGAATACCCCGGAAGCAACGAAGTACTGACCGATAGCAATTGCCTTCTCGCTCATCCATTCGGGGGCGGCGCCGACTACCGGCAGGTCGCTGAGGTCGTCACCTAAGCCGCCGTCTTTAACCATGGCTGTCGCCGCCATCAGGAGGCGAGAGTTGTCAATGCAGGCGCCCATATGTAATACCGGTGGGATACCAACTGCTTCACATACTGAGGCTAAGCCTGCGCCGGCATATTTAGCCGCCGCCTCGGGAACCATCAGTCCGGCTTTGGCACTAGCCATAGCCATACAACCGGTTTGCAGGACTAACACATCGTTCTTGATGAGTTCTTTGACCATATCAAGCTGCATATCATGAGTGACCCGGGGATTGTTGCAGCCAACAACGCCGGCTACACCCCTTATTCGGCCATTAATTATATTGTCGTTAAGCGGCCGGTAGGAAGCACGGAACATTCCGCCGAGTAAATAGTTAATGGTCTCATGGCTGAAGCCGGCAATGAGGTCGGTCTTCTCTTTGGGAATACGAACATTCTGGCCTCTATTGGGGAAGTTATCAATGGCGGCTTTAAGTATTGCTTTAGCTGATTCAACGCCTTTATGCTCATCAAACTCCATATGAGTGGCGCCCTGGATATGGGCTCTGCGGTCGGTGGTAATGACCTTGGTATGATAGCAACTGGCAACATCGGCCAGTCCCTGCATGATACATTGGACATCAACCACCATCGCCTCCACGGCTCCGGTAACTATAGCCAGCTCCTGCTGTAGGAAATTGCCGGCGATGGGTACCCCATGACGCATCAATATCTCGTTGGCGGTGCAGCACATACCGGCCAAGTTTATTCCCTTGGCTCCTTTGGACTTGGCGTACCGGGTCATCTCGGGGTCTTGAGCCACGACGGCAACCATCTCAGCCAGTTGGGGTTCGTGACCGTGGATAATAATATTTACATGGTCTTCTTTTAAGACGCCGAGGTTTATCTGGCTTGCTACCGGTGATGGAGTGCCAAACATAATATCCTGGAGCTCGGTAGCGAGCATGCTACCCCCCCAGCCATCGGCTAGGGCGGTTCTAACCCCCTGGCGGAGCAAGTTTTTGTAGTCCTGGTCAACCCCCATGTGGGTGCGGTGCATTGCCTCAACTACTTCTCTATCTATACCTCGTGGAGCAACTCCTAACTTCCGCCACAGCTTCTGTCTTTTTAATGGTGCTCTTTTCAGGAACAGGAGTTCGCCTTCCTGCTTGCCAAACTCGTTTAGGGCGACTTTACCAATATCAGCGGCAATTTTCTCATTACTGCGGTCGCCAATTT
>DAOVGW010000032.1 GCA_030672225.1 Dehalococcoidales bacterium
TCCGTATCCAGTTGGCAATACCCTGAAGCTGTTTCTCATCATCATTCATGGTGGGTATTATGTTGGTAATAACCTCAACATGCATATGCCACTTATCTTTAGCCCGCTTGGCAACCTCAAGAATCCCTCGCCAATGGCTTATCTTGGCCAGCTTTCGGTAAAAAGCGTCATTAAAACCCTTAATATCTACCCGCCAGGCATCCAGATAGGGACCAATAGTATCCAGCGCCTCGGGGGTCATATAGCCATTGGTCACATAGACGGTATAGAGATTATTTTCCTTGGCCAGCTTGGCTGAGTCAAGTGTATATTCAAACCACACAGTGGGCTCGTTATATGTCCAGGCAATGCCTTGGCAGCTATATTCTTTGGCTAACCTTATCGCCTCTTGGGGCTTTATTTCCTTGGAAGTGCGCCACGGCTCACTGGTCTCAGGGCAAGCGATTTCCCAGTTCTGGCAGTCCTGGCAGTGAAAGTTGCAGCCCCAGCTACCCAGAGAGAAAACGAGACTAGCGGGGAAGAAATGAAAAAGAGGCTTCTTTTCAATGGGGTCAACAGCTACCGATGACGCCTTGGCGTAGTTCAGGTTATACAGGGTGCCATCCCTGTTGTGGTACATTTTGCAAACGCCAGACTTGTCCCGACCTATCCGGCAGCGCCACTGGCAGATATTACACTGCACTCTAGAGTTAGCCGGCTTATCATAGAGCATTGCCTCATGCATAATTAGCCCCTTAACCCAATTATATCACTCGGCTACCTTGAGTTATAGTACGGGGACTGACTTTTTTATTACACCCTTACCCCCTTTATCCCACTCTCCCTTGAGTGAGAGGGGGAAGAATAGAAAAGAGGGGCTTCGCCCCTCTTAAAACACCCCAACAAAATTTGATGGCGTCTCTCTTAAGCACCCCGATGTGCACAGTGGAGAAGAGATATTAAGAAAGAGGGCTAGCGCTCCTCTTAAACACCCCTTTAAGATCTGATTTTTATTCAGGCTAGATAGATTATAGCTATCCCGCCAACAATCATAGCAGTAGCAATCAGCCGAAGCGCCAGTGTTCCTTTGCCAGACTGCCCCTCAAGAAGAAAGCCTGACCGGAACCGGCTAAGGATAAGAGCAAAGACCAGAACAAATATGGGGCGGGAACCGGTGATAGTGGAAACCAGGGACACCGGCCCATTCTCCATTGCCCAGAATATGAGTATAATCCCGGTTACTGCCAGCGTCTCATTTAAAGCCAGCAGCCCCATACTTGAGCTGCGTCGTCTCATATTGCCCAGTTCTCTTAGAACTTGTGGGCGTAGTGAAATAAGCAGGAAAATGCCAGACATACAAAAGGCACTGACCCAGTACATATTCCAGAAGGAAATATAGTCCAAAGCATATTTAGAAGCCACATCGGCTATTGCCATCAGCAGGCCGGCGCCGAAAAGAAGAAGGAATGACTTGCCCAGCCAGGTAGTTGTGCCGCCCGGCTTCCGTTTAGCCGAGACCATTACCGCTCCAGCAACCACAATCACTATTGCCAGCCACTGCAGGGAACTAAGCATCTCCCCCAGCAGAGGCACAGCCATAATAGCCACAAAGACAGGATAGATATGAAACACCGGTATCACCCGTGACACTTCCTCCGTCCTTAAGGTATAGAGCATGATAGTCACCGATGCCATTCGGACCACGCCAGAGGTTACCGCCACCACCAGTGGCCAGGTGCCAACATCCTCCGGCAATGGAAAGAGGTAGAATACCACCAGGCCGTAGACCAGCATGATAGCGCCCACCAGCAGCAGAAAAGCCCGAAAGCTCGGCATTCGCCGGAAGATAAGGTGGCTATCAAGAATGTTGACCACGCCGAGGGCAGCGGCACCCAGTACCGCCAAGCTAACCCAATCAACTGTCATCATTGCTCACTTGGATAAAAATAAGCATAACCCAGTTTACACTATGACAGGCTTAGAGCAAAACCTCCGTATAATACTGAGTCTCAACAAGTTAAGCCATTACCAATTATAGACCGTGTGATTGATATTCGTTGTCAACCTCACCCCCTTTATCCCCCTCTCCTTCAAAGGAGAGGGGGAGGTGGGAAGAGGGGCTTCGCCCCTCTTAAACACCCTTGACTGCTTGACCTCTAGCAGATAGACTGACTGAAACAATTGATAAAAACCTCCTTATAAGTGAAGATGCAAATGCCATTAGAAAATTCCATACTCAGCGCACATGAGGCTTAAAAGTGATGAAGGTTATCGGTCTTACCGGTGGTATAGGTAGCGGCAAAAGCACCGTGTCCCACTTTCTGGCTGAACTTGGGGCTCTTATCATAGACGCTGATAAGGTCGGGCATGAGCTTCTTAGACCTAGCACCAAGATATGGCAACAGGTAGTAGCCGCCTTCGGCAGGCAAATTCTTACCCCTGATGGTGAGATTGACCGCAAAAAGCTGGGCCGGCTCGTTTTTGGAAGTCGCAAGCGTCTTAGCCTCTTAAACCAGCTCATGCATCCAGAGATTAAAAAGGCAGTAAAGGCCCAGCTTTTAAAGTACCGTCGGCAGGAAGCCAGTGTGGTTGTCCTTGAAGCCCCGCTACTGATAGAAGCCGGCTGGACAGAGCTGGTGGATGAGGTCTGGGTCACCACCGCCTCTGAGACCACAGTCCTCAGACGACTTGAGCAACAAATGGGGCTGTCCAAAAAAGAGTCTCTAGCCCGCATCCGCTCTCAGTTACCTTTAAAAGAACTTATTAAGCACGCCGATGTGGTAATCAACACCGAGCTAAGCCTAGATGAGCTAAGGACAAAAGTAAAGAAGCTTTGGCAGAGGCTTTAAGGAATAGAGGACCTATGCTTTTTTATTTAGCTGACTTTAAGATAGTCCAGCCCCTGGCTTAATGCTAATGGTTGGAAGTCGAACTGACGCTCCACTGCATTCAGGTCGGTAATGTTGTCCACCTCAAGTTGCTTAAGTTCCCCCGATGTTACTGGCGGGTTGCGCAGAACCTTCTCCATAATCACCACTGCCGGACGCATCAGTGGCAATGGAAGGTGAACCTTGATACGCTTCATCCCCAGGGTATCCATAATAGCATCCAGCATCTGCTCATAGGTGAGATGCTCCGGCCCACCGATCTCACAGGTCTGCCCGCTTTTTTCACCCCCCAGCGCTTGAAGCACACAACTTACCGTATCTTCCACCCAGATGGGCTGGAAACGGGTTTTTCCCGAGCCGGGTATCGGGGCCAGGAAAGGAAACATCTTTATGGAGCGAATCAGTTCAGTGGTAAAACCGGAGCCGGTGCCAAACATAACCGAGGGTTCTAATATAGTAAAGTCCAGCTTGCTTGAGCGCACTGCCTCCTCCCCCTGCCACTTGGAGTAAATATAGCGATATCTGGGGTTAGAGTTAGCCCCCAGAGCGCCGATATGAATCAACCGTTTAACGCCTGAGCTCAGGGCGGCCTGAATCACATTTTTTGTTCCCCCAACATTAATTCCATTAAAGGTGACACCCTTTCTCTCCCTGATTACCGCCACCAGATGGATAACGGTTTCTACACTTGGCATTGCCTGCTCCAGGCTCTGAAGATTGGTCACATCCCCCAGCACAAGCTCGACACCACACGCTTTCAGAGCCTCAGCCTTTGCCCAGCTGCGCACCAAGCATCTGACCTCATGGCCAGACTCAACCAGCCTGGGGACAAGGTGGCTGCCGACAAATCCGGTGCCTCCGGTAACCAGAATCACTGTTAATATCCCTCATTCAGTATGGCTAATATAATACTATCTGTCAATGGATGGGATTTGTTAATATGGACCGGCGAGCCCAAGCAATTTGACACATTGCCACCGCAATTGGTAAAATGCAAAGGCTTTAGGAGGTAACAAGATTTACGCTATTATTGAAACTGGCGGCAAACAGTATAAGGTAAGTCCTGGTCAGACCATAGATGTCGAGCGTCTGGGTATAGCTGAGGGTGATACCGTTGAGCTGGAGCGGGTATTACTCATTGCCGATGGTGACCGCTTAACAGTGGGCAAGCCCACCATTCAAGGCGCCAAGGTGATTGTCACCTCAAAGGGAGAGGGCAAGGGCAAGAAAATAATAGTCTTTAAATATAAGTCAAAGGTGCGTTACCGCCGCAAGACGGGGCATCGTCAACTCTACACCAAGCTAACTATTGAGAAGATAAGCGAGCCAGAGGCGACACAAGGCGAGCCGCAGAAGAAAGTTCGCCAACGCCAGAAAGAGGTAGCTAAAAGTGGCGCATAAAAAGGGAGGCGGCTCAACCCGCTGCGGCCGGGACTCCAAGTCCAAGCGGCTTGGGGTGAAAAGATACGCTGGCCAGAAGGTAAATGCGGGAACTATTTTAGTCCGGCAGCGGGGCACGCACATTCACCCGGGCGATAACGTCGGCGTTGGCAGAGACCACACCCTCTTTGCCCTTACTGATGGCGTAGTTAAATTCGAGCCGACCAGCAATGACCGGAGGAAGGTCAGCGTTTACGCTAATTAAATGTTATGAAGGATAAGATTCATCCCAAATACTATACCGACGCTAAAGCGGTCTGTTCCTGCGGTAATACCTTTACTATTGGTTCTACCAGAAAAACACTCAAGGTTGAGCTGTGTAGTAAGTGCCACCCATTTTTTACCGGTGAGAGTAGAATGGTAGACACCGCCGGACGGGTGGAGCGGTTTAAGCAGCGCTACAAGATAACAGGCTAAATAGATAATGGTTATCAGGGCAGGGAGCGGGTAATTTTTGCCGCTCCCTTTTAAAGTGCTGGAGAAGTCCTTCGGAGCTTTTTCAGCAAACCAGCCCCACCACCTCTAGTCTTATTTTTCCGCTGAAAAACGCAGTTTTCCAGCGGTCTTTTAGGCAGGTTTTATCATGGTTGATAGATTTCACTATGGGGGGCAGGCGGTTATAGAGGGGGTGATGATGCGGGGGCAAAAGGTGGCTGCAACCGTGGTGCGCCGCCCCAACGGTGAACTGGTAACCAACATCAAACCACTATCCTCTATTTATAGCGGCTGGATGAGGCGAACTCCATTTATCCGGGGTGTCATCGCCCTACTTGAAGCACTGGTGCTTGGCGTCGGCAGCCTGGTCTACTCAGCCAATGTGGCACTGGAGGAAGAAGAGGAAAAGCTCTCCTCGGGCTCAGTCTGGCTTATACTTACCGTTGCTCTAGCTTTTGGTGTTGGCCTGTTCTTTCTGGCTCCCCTTTTCCTCACCAAGCTAATTGACCCCTATATTAGTTCGTCACTGGTTTTTCACCTGATAGAGGGTTTTGTCCGTTTGGTCATGTTTCTGGGTTATCTCAAACTGATATCACTGCTACCTGACATTAAGCGAACCTTTGCCTATCACGGTGCCGAACACAAGACAATACATGCCTATGAAGACGGCGCCCCGCTTGAACCCGAAGCCATCAGTCGCTACAGCACTGCCCATGCCCGCTGCGGCACCGCTTTTTTGCTGGCGGTACTGGTTATAGCCATCCTGGTCTTTGCCTTAATTGGTCGCCAGGAAGTGTGGATTATGATACTTTCAAGGGTTCTCCTTCTGCCAGTGATTGCCTCTCTTGGTTATGAGGTAACCCAGTTTGGCGCCAGGCACATACAAAATGGCTTTATTCGGGCTATTATGACCCCAGGGCTGTGGCTACAGCGCCTGACGACAAGGCAACCGGATGAGGGGCAGATAGAGGTTGCCGTAGCGGCACTAAAAGAGGTGCTAGCTAATGAGCATCCGGTAGAGGCGACTCAACCTGTGTCTTCCTGAAGGCTGGCTGTAACGGCACTGAAAGAGGTGCCAGCTATTAACCAAAAGGTAGAGGCAGGCTTAAACCGTTCTTCCTCACGGACTGCCCTTTAAGTCTTCTTTGGTTAGTTCCTCAAAGAAGCAGGTCTTGCTTCCCGTATGGCACACCGGGCCTAAAGGTTTAGCTTTAACCAGAATGGTGTCACTATCACAGTCCAGCCATAACTTGCGCACTATGAGGCGATTACCTGAGGTAGCCCCCTTATGCCATAGCTCTTTGCGGCTGCGGCTGTAAAACCAGACCTCGCCACTGGATAAAGTCAGCTCCAGTGACTCTTTATTCATATAGCCCAGCATCAATACCTCATCGGTATCGGCATCCTGGACTATAGCCGGGATAAGCCCCTCTTTATTAAATTTTAGATTTCCTATCAACCTCACCCCCTTTACTTCCCCCTGTCAAAAAGTTAATGTTTTCTTACCTCTAGCTAATAGCAGCTAGTGCCTGTTTCAGGTTAATCTGCTTGGTATAGAGCGCCTTGCCGACTATGGCACCCGCCACGCCAAGTTTCTTTAGCACTTTAAGGTGAATCAGTGATGAAATGCCACCGGAGGCAACAACCGGAAACCTGATGGTATCAACTAACTCAAAGATGGCGCTGAAGTTTGGCTCAGTCAGGGTGCCATCACGGCTAATATCGGTGTAGATAAAACGCCTTACTCCGAGTTTTGCCATAGAGCGGACAAATTCTACCGCCTTTAGCTCTGTTTCCTGCCGCCAGCCATGCGTTGCCAGATACCCTTCCCTGGCATCAAGGCTAATAATGATGGACTGACCAAAGCGGCGGCATGCCTCTTTAACCAGCTCGGCATCCTCCACAGCGGCGGTGCCCAGAATAACTCGGTCAACGCCAACCTTAAGCAGTTCTTCAATTGTTCCCATCTGGCGGATGCCACCACCCACCTGAACCGGAATTAACAGTGCATTGGCTATCTCAGTAATGATATCAAGATTACAGAGTTCGCCGCTAGCGGCACCATCAAGGTCAACAATGTGCAGTCTCATTGCCCCCAGTGACTGCCATTCCATAGCCATCTCCACCGGGTCATCAGAGAATATAGTTTCTATACCATAGTCGCCCTGATACAGGCGAACACAGTTACCGTTCCTAATGTCTATAGCCGGGATAATCTCCATTTCAGCCTCATTTCATACCGGATTCGGGGCTTAACTACTAAATGAGTATTATATCATCTCTACTTAAGGGGCAACAATATCTAAAGCTTTCTCTAATATAGCAATACTGTTACGTGTATCATTTAGGCTCCTCAAGGTCAGGCCTTCAGAGAAGGACCACTCCTAGTAACAATGAGCTTAGTCCCATCCTGTCTCTGGACAATAACCTCCTCACCAACATCTATCTTGTGGACGGCCGATTTTGCCCTCCACAGCTCGCCGTTAATTCTGATAACACCCTCCGGGTCAAGCGGGCTGACTACCTTACCCTTACCGCCAACCATGGTCAGAAGGCCTACCACTGGCTTCCTCCGCAGGGCTTGGCTGCCCATCCGATAAAAAATAACCGCCAGTACAGCCCAAGACACCATCACGGCAATAAGAACACCCAGCGGCACCTCAATACCCCACTCAGGCAAACCAATAAGAACAATGGCTACCAGAGCTGCCTCCTCCAGCAGGATGCTCACTATAGCCCAAATAAGTCTGGCGCTCATCTCACTATCTATTATAGCAGGAGTTAATAGACATTCACGGGGATACATTTGCCATAGCACCTTACTACCATTAGACACTCTAGCGGGAGTAGTTCAGAGGTAGAACGTCTGCTTCCCAAGCAGAAAGTCGTGGGTTCGAACCCCATCTCCCGCTCCAACCAAATTAATAGGGGAGCCAGTAACAGCTCCCCACTTTCCATTATCTATCTACTTCACCAGCCACCATTGACCTCCAATACTCCTAAGATACCCCAAGCAGCCAAACAAAGAACACCAGACGAAATAAGCACCAGCAACCAATAACTAAGTATTCTCATAGCTATTCAAAACCCCCTTTTTCATACTTACTTTTATTATACACCACCTCTCCCGCCGATTTACACCCCTACCCACATAATAAAAGAGGGGAAGCCAAAACTTCCGGCAGCGGGGGTAAGTAATCATATCTGGACAATAGAGGAAATTGTAAAACTTGCTGATTGACAGCGCCCCATCGAGTGCTATAATTAGCAAATATGAGTCCATAGGTCTTTATCAGGAGAAGTTTGATAATGAAGCTGAGTCGTGAAGAGGTGTTACATATCACTCGCCTAGCTAGACTAGGCTTAACCGAGGCTGAGGTGGATAGGCTCAGTGAGCAACTATCCAATATCCTGGAGCATTTTGAGGTATTACAGCAGGCGGATACCACCGATGTCCCACCCACAGCACAATCTATAGACCTCTTAAATGTGTTAAAGGGCGACGAGGTAGCTGCTTCCCTGCCTCAAAGCCAGGTGCTAGTCAATGCCCCCAGAAGAGAAGGCGACTTCTTTAGGGTGCGAGCTGTGCTGGAGTGAGAGTTGACGACTAACCATAACCGGCTGACCATTCATGAGGCGCATAAGCTGCTTAAGAGTAAGGAGCTATCCTCGGTTGAGCTAACCAAGGCTACCTTAGAGCGCATTCATAATCTTGAGCCTAAAGTTCACGCCTTTACCACCATTACTGATGAGCTGGCCCTAAGACAAGCCCAAAAGGCTGATGAGTTTATAGCCGCCGGCAATTCAAACCCTCTTACTGGCATTCCGGTGCTGGTAAAAGACAATATGTGCACCAAGGGGATACTAACCACCTGTTCCTCAAAGATGCTTGAGAATTTTGTCCCCCCTTATGATGCTACCGTGGTAGAGAGATTAAATGGGCGTGGGGCAGTAATTATCGGTAAATCCAATATGGATGAATTTGCCATGGGTTCATCTACTGAAAACTCGGCCCTTTTTACTACTCATAACCCCTGGGAGCTAAGCCGTGTCCCCGGGGGAAGTAGCGGTGGCTCGGCAGCCGCCGTAGCCGCCGGTGAGGCTATTTACGCCCTGGGCTCAGATACCGGCGGCAGTATCCGCCAGCCGGCCGGTTTCTGCAGTGTTACCGGCTTAAAACCCACCTACGGCCGGGTAAGCCGCTACGGACTGGTCGCCTTTGCCAGCTCCCTTGACCAGATTGGGCCGCTAACCCAGGATGTTACCGACTGTGCCTTGGTGCTAAATGCCATCGCTGGCTACGACACCAGAGACTCTACCTCAGCCCCACAGCCAACACCCGATTACACGCAGTGCTTAACGGCTGATATTAAGGGGCTTAAGATTGGTGTGCCTAAAGAGTACTTTGTTGAGGGAATACAACCAGAAGTAGCCGCCGCCATACGAGCCGCCATTACCAGGCTTGAGGAGTTGGGAGCCAGCATAGAATGGGAGGTCTCACTAGCCCACACCCCCTATGCCCTGGCGGTGTACTATATCATTGCCCCCTCAGAGGCTTCGGCTAACCTGGCCCGCTATGACGGAGTAAAGTATGGCTTTTCTTATTCTGATACTAAAAATATGTGGCAGGCTATGGAGAAGACCCGGGAGCATGGCTTCGGCGCCGAGGTGAAGAGGCGTATTATGCTGGGTACCTATGCCCTGTCCGCTGGCTATTATGACGCCTGGTACTTAAAAGCCCAGAAGGTGCGCACTCTTATAAGGCGAGAGTTTGACCAGGCTTTTACCAAGTATGATGCCCTGATAACGCCGACCTCACCCACCGTCCCCTTTAAGATTGGTGAGAAGATGGACGACCCACTCCAGATGTACCTGAGCGATGTCTGCACCATACCGGTAAATATTGCCGGACTGCCGGCTATTTCTATTCCGGCCGGCTTTGCCGATGGACTGCCGATAGGGATGCAGATTATCGGCAAGCCCTTTGCTGAGGAAACCATCCTCAAAATTGCCTACGCCTTCCAGCAGGCAACCGACTGGCATATGCGGAAGCCGAATATCTAAATTGAGGGATACAAATGATATTTGATGAGCCTCCAGCAAGACGGAACTTTACTATAAAAACTAAGAGAATTGAATGGCTTAAGGCAGCAGGTAAAAGTGGGGAAAAAGCTCTCTTAGACTACC
>DAOVGW010000061.1 GCA_030672225.1 Dehalococcoidales bacterium
GGTTCGCATAGACCTTATTGGCGATGGCTGGCAGGAGGTGGTTAAGGAGTTAAGCAAGCCCTGGATAGCCTGTAACCGGACTATCTCAGAGGGAGGCAGCTGGCAGCGGAGTGAGGCTAGGAGAAAAGAGGAGCTACTTAAAGCCATCCAGCTGGGGGCAGATATAGTTGACATTGAGCTCAGCACCGGAAATCTGGAGAGAGTAGTATCACTGATTAAAAAGGAAGCCAGGTGTATCCTGTCATTTCACGAGCTTGAGAAGACACCGCCTCTTAAGCACCTGAAAGAAATAGTTAAGAGACAACTTGCCGCCGGCGCCGATATCTGCAAGGTGGTAACTTGCGCCCAAAAATTTGAAGACAACCTGACCATTTTAAAGCTCATTACAGAATTTCCCAAAATAAGAATGGTTGCCTTTGCCATGGGACCACTGGGGTTACCAAGCCGGATTCTCTCTCCCCTAGTCGGTGGCGATTTCGGTTATGCCGCAATCCAAAAGGGCAAGGAATCAGCCCTGGGGCAGATAACAGTACCGGAGCTAAAAAAGCTCTATGAAATGGTGACAGTATGATTTCAGGCAAAACCAGAATCTGTGGGCTAATAGGCGACCCGGTAGAGCACAGCATGTCGCCGGCGATGCATAACGGCGCTTTTAAAAATAAGGAGATAGACTATGTGTATCTTCCCTTCAGGGTAGAAAAAGAACAGTTGGGCAGGGCTATTGAGGGCGTAAGAGCCCTGAATATAAGGGGCGTAAATGTCACCATACCCCACAAGGTCGCGGTCATGCCGCTTCTTGATGAACTGGACCCGCTGGCAGAAAGAATAGGTGCTGTCAATACCATAGTCAATGATGACAGCGTCTTAAAAGGCTATAACACCGATGCCCGCGGCTTTCTAAAAGCCATGCTGGAGCAGGGAATTTCGCCGAAGGCCAAAAAGGTGGTGATTTTGGGAGCCGGCGGCGCCTCAAGGGCGATTTCCTTCATTCTGGCCGAGAGGGGAGCCAATTTAGTTATCCTGAACAGGCAATTGGAAATGGACTGGGCAGTGGAGCTGGCTAGCAACATTTCCCGGGCGTTTGGCAGGGAGGTTAAAGCTCTGGAGTTAAACGAGCAAAATCTAGCCGAAGTGTTAAGAAAAGGCGATATACTGGTTAATGCTACCAGCGTCGGTATGAGCCCCAACACTGATGAGACTCCGGTCCCGGCTAGGCTACTCAAAGCTGATCTGGTCGTCTTTGACATTGTTTATAATCCGGTAAAGACCAGACTGCTAACAGAAGCAGCAGATGCTGGTGCCAAAACCATAAGCGGGCTTGAGATGCTGGTGTGGCAGGGGGCGCTGGCCTTTGAGATGTGGTCTGGACTTAAGGCCCCGTTAGAGATAATGAGAAAGGCGGCAATAAGAGCGTTAAAGAAATGAAAACTAATGTGGCACTAATAGGGTTCATGGGAAGCGGTAAGACGGCTGTTGGCCAAGCGCTGGCTGAAAAACTGAACAAGCGATTCGTAGAGCTGGATAGCCTGATTGAGCAGAAAGCAGGAAAGTCCATACCCCAGATATTTGACCAGGGTGGCGAGATAGCCTTTCGCCAGCTTGAGATTGAGCTCACCAAAGAAGTGGCTGAGAGTAAAAATCAGGTTATTGCTTGTGGCGGCGGCATAGTGCTAAACAAGATAAATATTGACCGCTTAAAAAACGAAGCGGTGATAGTCTATCTGACGGCATCTCCGGCAGTAATTCAGAAACGGACCTCAGTTGACAAGAACGAAAGGCCGCTGCTTAAGAGTAGCAATAAAGCGGTTACCATCCGTGAGCTTTTAAGATTTAGAAAGCCTTTCTATGAGAGGGTGGCTGATATTAGGATAGATACCTCAAAACTGGATATTAAGTCCGTTGCCGATGAGATAATCGCCAGACTGAAAGACGATGAAAGTTTCCATCACTAAAAGTGAGCTAAAAGGAAAGGTAACCGCCCCACCATCCAAGAGCTATACCATCCGGGGGCTGATGTGCGCCGCCCTGGCTAAAGGCAAAAGTGAGATAATACGCCCCTTGAGCTCAGATGATACCGAGGCCGCCGGCAAGGTGCTGGGGCAACTTGGAGCCAGTATCCATAAAAAGGGAGACTGCTGGCAGGTAATGGGCGGCCATCTTGAGCCGCCGACCGAGGACCTTTTCTGCCGAGACTCGGCGGCCACCTTTAGATTTATGACCGCCATTTGCTCTCTTGTTCCGGGAAGGTGCCGTCTGGTGCCGGGGTCTTCACTCTCAAAAAGACCGATAACACCCTTGCTTCAGGCGCTAGGGCAACTGGGGGTAAACTGCCGCGCTGAAGGTGCATCGGTAATAGTTGATGGGGGCAGACTAAAAGGCGGAACGGCAGAGCTGCCGGGTGATATAAGCTCCCAGTTTATATCAGCCCTGCTGCTTATTGCCCCCCTGGCTGAGGAGGCTACGAGCATCAGGCTAACCACACCGCCCAAGTCAAAACCATACCTGAAAATGACCCTGGACTGCCTGGAAAAGTTCGGGGTAAAATTACAAGCCTCAGAAGACCTCATGGAATTTGAAGCATCAAAACAAGAATATAGGCCGGCCTGCTACCAGGTAGAAGGGGACTGGTCGTCGGCATCATACCTGTTAGCCCTGGGGGCCGTCCTGGGTGAGGTCACGGTCACCAACCTCAACCCGGAAAGTTTGCAAGCAGATAAGATAATGTTAAACTTACTAAAAGACATGGGCGCCCGGGTTTTGGTAAGCGGAGATGCAGTTACCGTGCAGAGGTCAGAGCTAAAGGCTATAACCGCTGACTTATCTGACTGCATTGACCTGCTGCCGACTCTGGCTGTTCTGGCAGCGGTTGCCGATGGAACAAGCCGGTTTACCGGTATAGAAAGAGCCCGGCTGAAGGAATCAAACCGGGTTGCCGCCTTAAGCGAAGGTCTTAAAAGAATGGGCATAACGGTTATAGAGGAGGCAGATAGACTCACCATCGTCGGCTCGGAGCCAGAGGGTTCGGTCATAGACAGCCAAGATGACCACCGGATTGCCATGGCTTTCAGCATACTCGGTGCAGTCACCGGTGGAACAACAATAAACGGCGCCGAATGCGTCGCCAAAACATACCCTGAGTTCTGGGGTATACTAAAGAGCCTGGGGGGCAAGGTTGAGATAGATGTCAAATAGTTTGGGTAAACTGCTTAAGATAACCAGCTTTGGCGAAAGCCACGGGGACTTAATCGGGATTGTCATTGATGGCTGCCCCGCCGGGCTGGCCATCACCGAGGCTGATATCCAAAGCGAACTGGATAAGAGAAAGCCGGGGACCAGCACACTTACCACGGCAAGAAAAGAAGAGGACAGGGTTGAGGTTCTTTCCGGCGTCCTGGACGGACACACCACTGGTGCCCCAATTTGTCTAATAATACGCAATAAAGACATTGATTCAGGCGAATAT
>DAOVGW010000052.1 GCA_030672225.1 Dehalococcoidales bacterium
TGTAGCTGTCCTTGGCATCGACAGTAGCCGCTAGAGCGTAGATTATACTCAGTGCTTTTGGCCGTGCCTCAAGTTCGGTGCCGATAAGGGGTGTTCCTGGTTTTAGCACATCTGACGATAGGCAGGTCCGATTCCGTCCCGTGTGTTTAGCCCGGTATAATGCCGCATCAGCACGGGCAATGATTTCCTCTTTCATGACGCCATCACTCGGCCAATTGGCGATACCGAGGCTGACGGTTATCGGCATTGTCCGGAAGCTTGTCTTTGACTCTATTGTTTTGCGAATACGCTCGGCGACCCGGTAAGCGTCGTCAAGCCGGGTCTCAGGTAGAATGATGGCAAACTCCTCGCCACCATAACGAAAGGCCAGGTCTATGCCTCTAATTGAGCTTTCTATGTACTTGCCAGCTTGCCGTAGAACCTGGTCTCCGGCTAGATGTCCGTAAACATCATTATAGGACTTGAAAAGGTCTATATCCAGTATTATTAAGGAGAAGCTGCTGCCGAAACGGGAACCTCGGGCAATCTCTTGCTCCAGGCGCTCGTGGAAGTGGCGGTGATTATATAGTTCTGTTAGCCCATCGGTATTTGCCCTTATCGTGGCCTGGGTGTAGAGCTGGGCATTTTCTAGTATAATGCCGGCTTGATTGGTGATATTGGTCACCAGTTCAATATCTTCGTGAGAATAAAGCCTGCCTGACCGCTTTTTACCGAGGGCTAGAATGCCAATAAGTTTATCCCGGCTCTTAAGCGGGTACAAGAGCCCTAGACCAGATGTAGTTAGCCGCTCCTTCTCTTCCTGCCACAACCCCTTGAATTCCGGGGTGTTATCAATTTGCTCCGGGTGAAACGGGCTGCCTTTCCTATCCAGCCAGACTACTATTGGGCTGTCAGCATTGAATCTAAGCTCATCGCTTAACTCGCTTTTAGCTTTAGGGTAGGCAAACTGCACGGTAAAATCACCGTTATCATTATCCTGGAGTAATAGGCTGGCTTGGGTGATGCTTAGGGCTTTGGTCATTGTTGGCAACATCTCCTTGGCCAGTTCGTCCAGGTTAAGGATGTGACCCATCTTACTTGAAAAGCCGAGTAGTGCCTGGCGGTAATCATAGGTTTGCCGGTAGAAGAGGCGGTCTACGCCTTTCTGGATAGCCTGTCTTAGTGGGCGAGCCGTTACAATTAGCAGGAGGATGATTAGGGACGCAAATAATATAGTGCTGACTGCCGGCTGTGCCGTTAAGAACCTGTAACCAATGAGTATGGCACCTGTGGATATACCAATGAGAGCGCTGATTAGAATGGCATATGTCAGCCCTCTGCGTGCCACCAGCTTGATATCAAGCAGGTGATATCTGGAAATGGCGTAGGTAATTATTAGTGCATTGGCAAGGTTGCCAATGTGGTCTATGGGTAAGCCGGCTAGGGCGGGCGTAAGCGGCGTAATATAGCTAATAACTACCAATATGCTCCAGCCGACGATTAAGTACATTGTTCGGTTGCGGTCAACGTGGTCTATTGAACTACGGTATCTCTGCGCTAGCATCAGCATTACACTAGCGAGAAGGGGCACTAGGACAACCATTAGAACGTAGTCCCAGGGCTTGATTTCATGGTATAGGAATCCATCAACCATATGGGCATCCTTAACCACATAACCGCTAAGGCAAAGTGCCAGGATAGTTAAAACAAACCCATAGCCAAGATACAGCCCTATGCCACCTGGTTTGTTATTGTAAGCCCTAACGAAGTGATAGTAAGCGACTACTACCCACGGTATTGCCGCGATAACCAGCCCATTCCAGAAAATTAGATGCTGGGAGGAGGCGGAAGGATTGAAGATAAGCAAAAAAGTAAAGAGACTCCATACCCCAGAAGCGAAAAGGAATAGGGCAAATACCTTCTCTACTCGTCTTTTCGCTTGTTGTAAGACTAGTATAAATAGGGCGGCAAACGTTAGACAGCTGATAAGCGGTATTATGGACCATAAATTCATTTGATAACTGCCCTCTGATACTTACAATACTCGGCGTGACTAGAAATAACAATCATTATGTATTATTAGGCTAATTATGGCTATCGGCTTTAGCTTTGTCAATAGGTGTAGGAATGGGCTGGTATATATGATTTTGTATTAGAGTTCTCGTTGAAGAGAATGATGCGTATCCCTTTCGGCTTGCCGAAAACAGAGAGAAAAGAGTGGTACGTCCTGTGGTCATAGTCGAAGACCTGACCGAGCCGATGCTAACTGATTTGTGGAACGGGTGCAAACCGGAAGAGGACTCCTGGGATGATATCTATGGTGGGGTACCGCACATTGTGATAGTGATACTAGAAGTGAGTCGTGGAGCAGGAGTTCCCAGAAGAGCCTCAATCCAGTACATACGAACGTACCAGGGCCAGGTGAGGGTACCACAAGGGCTAGCATTGAAGAAGTCTGTACTCTTGATGGAACGGCTGCACAGTATGGGCGCTTACTACCTTGCCGAATAAAACCAGCAGTTGCGTCCCAGTGGATCAGGCTCTGGGAAATAGTATGGTCATGAAACAGTTCCGACGACCAACTGTCGGTCAACCAAGTCGAAATATGTATACTTGGGAGCCTTGGGTATATCTCTTCTAAGAATTACGTTGATTGCCTCACTGGCAGCCAGAATCGAGGCCAGCCCCACACCTATGCTAGAGGTCGGTACATATCTTTCACCGGCAATGATTTCCTGGATCACAGTAATATCTGCGGCGTATGATGGTATGATAGGTACGATTCTCTCTAGAGGTACCTTTAGCTTTTCAGTGTCGTCTATATCTACATTCAAAGGTAAATTGTTGTACTCTTCGAGAGTAAGCCCTTGGGGGTCGAAAACCACCGTGATAGCCCCAAATCCTATGGCGGCGGCAAAAAGATAATGTATCCCCCTATGTCGAGCCGCTCTCTGTAAAAGAATGGACTCCCTGAACAATCCATAGTCCATTGCATCAATCACAAAATCACAGTCGTTGACAAAAAGATTTGCGTCATTCTCGGTCGTTATGCCGGTATTGCTGTAAAATATCTGGGCCTGTGGATTGATGTCCTTGATTTGTGCAAATACCACCTCAGCCTTGTTTTGACCTAAATTGAACATGGAGGAACCAAACTGCCTGTTAAGGTTACTTTCTTCAAAGTCTCCGGGGTCAGTAATCTTCAGTCGGCCAACACCAAGCCTTATCAGTCTTTCCGCTGCTAACCCGCCAATGCCACCCACGCCGGCAATGGCTATGGTGGACCTTCGAAGCATATCCTGCTCTGACTTCGTGAAAAGTCCTATGTTTCTGCTGAAGATGGCTCTATATTGATTGTCCATTGGCTAATTTCCAATCCAACCTAAAGATTGTCCCGCATATTTGCAGGTCATTCTATCATTATAACTGTGTAACTGTTTTTGCCGGGCAGCACCAGCCCAGGGTGCTGCCCGCTTTACAAGTATTGCAACAGCAAGACAACCTAGGCTGAGAAGTTAGTTACACTTTTACCTTTTCCTCCTCTGTCCTCACCGTTACTTTGCTGGCAGTATTGACCAAAAAATCCACGACATCATCAGACGGGTTAATGTGAGGTGGCTTCAGGTGAACTAGTTCAGCACCGGCTGCTTTCTGCCGCAGCTTATAGAGCTTTAAGGCATTTTCAGGCAGCAGGGTGACCTCTAGTGGTCTTAAGCCGGTAAACGATTCCAGATCAGCATAGGGAGTATCCAGTTGCTTAAGCTCCTCATGGACGAGGGCAGAGACCTGCTCGGCGGTAATATGTCCGTTTTCCTCGAGTTCAATGTATAGGTGTAGAGTTGGCTTTTCCTTAACCTCTTTGCGTGCCATCCAGCCCTTATAGGATAGTCCCGTGTTCTCTATAGCCTGCCAGATAACCTTTTCTGATAGCCGGGTGAAACCGGCAATGTCAATCTGGTCGTCTATACGAGAGAGAAAGGCCATCTGCGGGATGTCTATGTTGAGCGCTTCGTTGCGCAGTGCCGTTATCTTAATCAGGTGCCCCAACCTATATCTAATAAATGGGCCACCGTGTAAGCTGGTGATGACCAGCTCATAGTTACCCGGCTTAACCTCGTCTAGCAGATAGGTTTCCGGCTGGTATGTCGGGTCCTGCCAGGATTTGATGCTTTCTTCCTCGGGGATAAACTCAAAGAAGTTGAGATGAGGGATGAAGGTCATGCCCTGATAGTCCCAGGTCTGCATGGCTATGATAGAGGCCTCGGTGCAACCGTGAAAGTCCAGCGGATATCTGCCCCACATCTCCCTGATTTTTTCTCTATATACTGAGCCGTCGATGCCAAATGTGATTAGTCCCTTAAGCGTCCACAAGTCTTTAGGCATTAGGGGACGGCGAGCCAGCTTACTTTTAGTAAGCCCTTTTGCCAGCCGGAGTAGTGCTTTGGGTCTTTTAAGCAGGGCCTTTAGGTTTGTCTTTCTGCCTTTCTGGCTGAAGCGGTCGCCTATGGCTACGGCGACACTGGATAGGGAGAGGCATACATCCAACCCCTCAGATAGGGCTAGCTCGAAGCCCTGCTGTATTCTCTCCTCAAAGGACATTCTCTCTGCCGCTTCTATTGGTGGTAGGAAGTCAAACAGTTCGCAGGGGAAGGCGTGAGCCAGTGAGCCGGTGGCATAGGGTGGGGGCGCCATCCCGTAGAGGGCCTTATCCCACTCCTTGAAGGCAATTTCTCCCCTCTGTTTGCAGCTGGAGAAGAACAACAGGGCGAATATTAGCGTCTCTATCTCGTCAAGCTGCCGGCCGGTAACAGGTGCCCACCGGTGAGAATACTCACCAGATTTACCTGAGGTGTATTGCCACAGGATTGGTTTCCTGGGCAGTACATCCATCCTTCGTTTCAGGAGGTAAGGGGCGTAATCGGCATAGGTGGTAAGCGGAACCTCCTCCCGGAGCTCCTCCACGCTACTTGGGCTGGCTCCGTTTGTTAAATGGCGGCCCAGTTGGCATTTCTTTAGTAGTTCTAGTTGCTCTAGTAGCAGCCGCCGCTGAATCCTCATAAAATCCTCAAGACCAAGGTCAATAAAGCCGCAGCATTTCTGCCATAACTCATCATACTTACCCTGCTTAAATAGTTCAGCCAGTTTACTCATTTTCGGACCTCCTTGATTTTAATTATTTGGCTTTTGCCTGCCGTAGGCAGCTTATAAAGGTAACCACACTCTTTCTGTTTGGCACTAGCATTGGTGTTTCCTGCCGGTATATGCCATATCCCTGAAACAGAATCAAACAGGTGTATTATCAGGAAACCAAGTATGCCCAGCGCTATGTAAGTCATAATTTACTCCCAGTTCAACTATTACCACACCTACTTAGCTATGGGAAGGTTTTGTGTTCTAGAACAATGTTCTAGTGAAGCTAAAAGCTCATAAAAAAACCCTCTCCTTTGGTGGAGAGGGGGGCAGAATGTCTTTTGGGGAATCAATTAAATGGTGCTGATGAAGTCGATTAGGAAGCTATTTCCATTTGATTTTAACTTCTCTACCTTCTTCCTCAGATGTCAGGTCACCTTCTAGCCCATCCAGCTTTTTGGCTAGCTCCTTTAGGTCATTGCCCGGCGACTGTTTGCCCATCTCAAGTCCGTAGCCGATAAAGAAGTCAAGGAAGCTTTTGAGGAGTCTCCTGGTGTCCTGCTGGAGGGCCTGAATCTCTTCCTTGGTGACATATTTTTGTTCTCTTACTTTGTCTTCCTTTAAGAGGATAGCGCTTATATCTTGCTTTAGAGATTCAATCTCCTTCCTGGTTATATATGGTTGCTCTTTGGCTTCCTCTTTCAAACAGCTGTCAATCAGGAAGTCAATAAATTCCGCCTGGCTCATATCGCCGCGGTTATCGTCGATTTTCTTGGTAAGCTCTGTCGGTACTATCAGCATCCGTTTTTCCGACATGAAAACCTCTCCTTTAAGCTATGCCCCTATCGCTAGTAATAATTATCAGGACAGGGACATCTTTTAGGCTATACTCCTAAGCAACCGGTGCCGTTGCCGGCTCAATCTGGTTTGCTTGGTAACTAATAGCTTAAGTATCCTCAACTTCCTTAAGCTCAAGAGTCTCCAGGATACCGTCTATGCTCCTTAGTAGACTGAGTCCCTTTTTGGTCACTCTATAGGTCACAGATGGGTTGCCCAGCGTTACCCTATCAATTAACTCCCGTTCAAGCAGAAAACCGAGATACTTCTGCAACTGGAAATAGCTCATATTGACGCTGTACATTATCTCAGTCTTGCCCGCTTCGCCAAGCCTGAGCATATCGGCTATTATTTCAATACTGGACCTTCGCCGCTCTAAGTTCACTCTCTTAAAGAACCCCCCGTACTATTGAGCTATACTATATAGTACTATTATACCAGCCTTGTCAAGGGGGGATGTCAAGGAGAGGGCTTTCTGCCAATAGTATAGTGTCTAAAAGAACCCCAGATACCAGCTGAGGATGTTATTTCCCCATAGCAGGGTGACCATGGTGGCTAAAGAAAGGAAAGGGCCAAAGGGGATGCCCTGTTTTCGGCTTTTCATTTTGAGCATGAGCAGAACCAGGGCGACCAGACCACCCGAAAGCACTGCCAGGAAAATAGCAACAAATACCAGCTGCCAGCCAGTAATTATGCCTATCAGGGCGGCTAGTTTAACATCTCCCCACCCCATCCCCCCGCGGGAGGCGATAGCGATTAGCAGAAACAGTCCCAGGCCAATGCCGCCGCCGGCAGCGGCGCTGGCGATGCCGGGCACAATCTCCAGATGGGGCAGAAAGGCACTGATGGCTAAAGCCACTGCCATAGCAGGGTAAACCACTATATTAAGAATAAGGTGGTGCTCCAGGTCAATAACTAAAAGAGTGATAAATAGGCAGATGTAGAAAAGGGCGACCGCCAGTTCGGCACTTATGCCATAGTACCCGTAGAGGCCGGCAAATAAGGCGCCGCTGCCGATTTCTACCCAGAGCAGGCGCCTGGGCAAGGGAGCCCGGCAGTAGCGACAGCGGCCACGCAGCCACAGGTAGCTAAAAACCGGAATGAGGTCTCTTGCCGACAGGCGCTTATGGCAGGAAGGGCAGTGAGACGGCGGAAAGACGATTGATTTTCGGGCGGGCAGACGGTCAATTAAGACATTGAGGAAGCTACCG
>DAOVGW010000035.1 GCA_030672225.1 Dehalococcoidales bacterium
CGACTTTACCAATATCAGCGGCTATTTCCTCATTACTGCGGTCGCCAATTTCAATACCGAAATCCAGAGCCAGCTGCAGCAGTTTCTGCTCATCTTTAATCTCATAACCCGGTGCCTCTCCCTTAGCCACAGCTAAAAATATCTTGGTTACCTCACGGCCATGGTCGCTGTGGGCTGCCGTCCCGGCGGCTATCATGCGGACAAAATTGCGGGCGGCGATGGTCTCCGCAGTGGCACCACAGACCCCTTTTCTCTTTTGCTTGTCCTCCAGGGTCTCTTCCCTGCCTCTAGGTAAGGGAACTCGGCAGGGTCCCATAGCACAATTGCTGCAGCAACTGCCCTCGGCACCTATGGGGCAGGGCTTCATTGTTGCTGCCCGACTAAAGGCGGTGCTAACTCCATCGCTTGAGGCCTTTTCTATCATCTCTATAGTGGCCGGGTCAATACTTTTCTTTATCTCTTTTTCTGCCATCTTTATATCACCCCTCTATTTTTAACTATTTTATGAAGCTACCAGTTCGGCTATCATCTCTCGGACTAATCCTATTGCCTCGGGATGTCTCATAACCAGTATGTCTGCCCCAGCCAGAAGCAAGACCATAGCTGACATTGCTTCCATCAGGATACCTCGCTTTTTGGCATCCCCGAGCTTGGGGTCTTCTTCAGTTGGCATCTTTACTTCTTTGGTCTTCCATGTTTCCTTGGCTATATTGCAAATGATAGGCAGCTGGAGTTTTTCATCCTGCTGGGTTAGGGCGGCTACCCGTATCCTCTCCATTACTGAGTAGCAGTATTCAATGCCGTAGCCTATGCCGCTAACAGTAGGGTCTATCAAGAGCCGCTCATCAGCAATGCCAAGATTGCCCAGCAGAATATTAAGCTGCTTGGCCAGGTTTATGTCTATAGGAGTTGAGGCAGCTACCGTGTGCCGATAACCAATTGCTGCGGCAGCTATCTTTTTATAGTCCCCTTCCTCCACCGGTCCTATTATTAGGTTCTTCCCCTGGCAGAGCTCGCATACCTTTCTTAGAACCTCGGTATCTTTATCATGATTAGCTGTTCCCCAGATGATCAGGGGGACACTGATAGCATCAGCCACCTTTTTGGCAATTTCGGCAGCTTCGGGAGCGTTGCGGTCAAGACCGTTGGGGTCGGTGCTTTCCAGTTGAAGACAGATCATCTCTGCCCCGTAGTCATCGATGCATTTCCTGGCCCAGGCAACCGGGTCATCGGTTACCCCCTTAAATGGCTCCAGAGCAGCCTCGGCCCAGCCCTCAGGTGGTGTATCATAAACCTCCATGGCTATTTTGGGTAGGTGTGGCATCTCGCCTTCAAAAAGGTGGAAGGGGTAGGACATCTCACCGCCAACGGTTACCGCTTTATCCCCCTTACCCAGTGCTATTTCTCTAATTTGGCCACTATATGAGAGCTTGGGAAGCTCAAACGCCATTTTTACCTCCTAACTTATGCCGGGTTCTTTCTTTTTTCACTGCCAAACCACTCTTTGCTATACCAGTATCGCTCACCAGTCTCAAGATATTTTAGTTTCTCATCCCTGTTCCTCAGTTTATGCCGCCACCTCCCGGCAGCCTCTCCCTCGGGTTTACCCTCTTCGAAGGTGGCTCCCAGCACCTTTACCTTGTCACGGCCGGGGGCACTCTTTTCCAAAATCTTATATTCCATACTTCACCTCTTCCTGGGCTAAGCCAGCAGCCATTTTTGCTGCCTTTAGTGTGTTTAGCATAAGCATAACTATGGTCATCGGACCTACCCCACCAGGTACCGGGGTTATTGCTTTAACCTTCTCCTTTACGGCGTCAAAGTCAACATCGCCGCATAGAATGGCTTTGCCTTCTGCGGTTTTTCCAATTCGGTTAACGCCGACATCTATCACCACCGCCCCCTCTTTTACCATGTCGGCGGTGATGAATTTTGGTTTTCCGAGGGCTACAATTATTATATCAGCCCTCCTGGTGTGAAAGGCGATGTCGCTGGTTCCGGTATGGCATACGGTAACGGTGGCATTAGCCCCGGCCTTCTTTTGCAGGAGCATGTTGGCTAAAGGTTTGCCTACGATATTGCTCCTGCCGACAATAACGACCTCGGCTCCGCTAATCTTGACTCCTGACCTGATGAGAAGCTCCTGAATGCCGTGTGGAGTGCAGGGCAGGTAGTCCGGTTCCCCGATCATCAGCTTGCCCACATTCACCGGGTGAAAGCCGTCAACATCCTTTTTGGGGTCAATAGCCAAAAGAACATTGGTTTCGTTAATATGCTTGGGCAGGGGTAGCTGCACCAGGATACCGTGAATCTTGGGGTCTTTATTAAGTCGGTCAATGAGAGCCAGCAGTGTGGGCTCATCGGTCTCAGCCGATAGGTCGTGCCTTTCCGAATAGATGCCCAGGGCCTTACATGTCTTTGCCTTTGAACCGACATAGACCTGGGAAGCCGGGTCGTCACCCACCAGGACAGTGGCTAAGCCCGGTACCAGATTATGCTTCTGCCTAAGTTCAGCGATTTCCTGTTTTAGCTCCTCACGAATCTGTTTGGCAATTTCGGTGCCACTAATAATCTGTGCTGTCATTTTCTTTTCCTCACTTCTGGTTAAGAACCTTGGCCATTAGGTTGCCAATCGCCTGGACTGCCTTAGAGGTATCGGGTAGCTCAAGAAGAGGCTGTTGTTCCAGGTCATACTGGTGCAGTTCTTCGTCAAAAGGAATGGTGGCTATTGGTTCTAGTCCTAGCTCACTAAGCTCCCTGGTAATGTGTGAGTCTATGACTTTAGGGGCGAAATTGATTATTACCGACTGTCTCTTCACCACCAGTTTAAGCTCGGAGACTAAATCTCTGATACGAGCCACTGTTCGGATACCCTTTACCGAGTGGTCGGAGATTATCAGCAGCTCATCAATATCCTCGGTGGTTCTTCGTGATAGGTGCTCCATTCCGGCTTCATTGTCCATAACCATATAGGTGTAATTTGTCATCAGACTGTCAATAAACTTCTTAAGCACCGTGTTGGGGTAGCAGTAGCACCCGGTGCCTTCGCCTCGGCCCATTGCTATAATGTCCAGGCCGGTACTTTCAACCATGGTTTCATTCAGTCTAACCTCTAGGTAAGCCTCCTTGGTAAGTCCTGGGGGAATTTTCATTTTCTCTTCATTAAAGGAAGCGATTATTGAGCCGATGGTCTCTTCTACACTAAGCCCCAGGCTATCCCCCAGGTTGGCGTTGGCATCAGCGTCAACGGCCAGGATTGGTCCTGGCTTATGGTTTTTCAGGTAGCGAATTATAAGGCTGGCTGTTGAGGTCTTGCCGCTACCACCCTTACCAGCTACAGCAATTTTAAAGCACAAATTTTTTAGCCCACCTTTATTTTTACTGAAGAAAATTCATCGGTATTGGTATGTGGTAGAAATAGAGCCGCTACATAGTTATTCATAAAATCGGTATTTTCAGATAGTTCAAAGTTGGTCATCATTCTGGCAACCCTTTGCCCATCACTGGCTAGGTCAGTAGAGAAGGAGGTTAGCCTTGCTCCCAGAAGGGAGCCGTTGCCGATAAAGATAAATTTATCCCAGGGAAGGTCTGGAAGAAGCCCAATTGTGATAGCATTCTCAATATCAATATTACTGCCGAAGGTGCCGGCGATAATTACCTGCTCTATATTTGAGCATTTAGCCCCCAGGCTTTTAATTAGTGTCTGGCAGCCGGCATACATAGCCGCCTTGGCCCGGATGAGGTTATCAATATCTATCTCGGTAAAAACAATGTCCCTGCCAATCTGGGTTTCTGGCGCCCAGGCCAGGACATACTCGTAGCCATCCTCACCCCGTCTGATTCTGCCAGTGGCTAGGTCAGTGTGGAACTTGCCATTCTGGCTGATAGCCCCGGCTCTTAGCAGTCCGGCGACGATGTTTATTAGTCCTGAGCCGCAGATTCCCTTTGGCTTGGTTCCGCCGATGGTGGTAAGTGTCGGCTCAAAATTTGATGGACTAATGCTACAGCCCTCAATGGCGCCGGAGGTGGCTAGCATACCCTGCTTTATGCCGCCGCCTTCAAAGGCGGGGCCGGCTGAGCAGGAGGCGGTTACCATAAAGTCGGAATTGCCAATCACTATCTCGCCATTGGTGCCTATGTCTATGTATAGTGTTACCGTTTTTCGCTGATATATCCCGGTTCCGAGGATGCCGGCCACTATATCGCCGCCAACATAGCTGGCTACTGAGGGCAGGGTATAGAGGTGAACATGCTCTTCTACCCCAATGCCAAGAGAGCTTGCCCTTACCGGCGGCGCAATATTAACAGTCGGCACATAAGGAGACAGCCTGATATACTTGGGGTCAAGGCCTAAAAGGAGCTGAACCATTACCGTATTGCCGGCAATGACTAGGTGGCAAATGTCCTTAACTTCGGTACCAGCCTGTTTGGTTAGCTCCTGAAGTAACCCATTTATGGTGGCGATAACTGCGCGCCCGAGCTTTTTTAGACCACCCGCTTTCTGGGAGTAGGCGATACGGCTAATAACATCTTCCCCATAGCTTATTTGCCCGTTATAGTCCAGGCTTTGTGCCAGGACTTTGCCCCGGTTTAAGTCAAGTAACTGCCCGCGGACGGCAGTAGTTCCGATATCAAAGGCCAGGGAGTAATGCCTGGCTCTGGTATCTCCGGGTTCAACATTTGTTACGCTAAGCCTTGGTTCAGTATCCCGCAGGGTGGTAACAGTAACCTTCCAGTCGCCATCACGCAGCACACGGGCCAGCTTTTTTATTACAGTAAAATCTACCGAGATGCTAGCCAGGCCATATTGCTGTTTTAGGCCTCTTAGCAGTCGGGACAGGTCGCTTGTGTTATCTGTTAATGTCGGTGGCTTAAGCTGAAGTAACAGCTTACTGACCGCTGGATTAAAACTCCAGCCTTTGGCTAATGCCGCTGATGGCTGAACGCCAGCCACCATCGCCTCTTTCTCTTGGGCAAGGATTGCCTTCTCTAGCCTTGATGCTACCGGAATTTGAACAATTAAATCAGTTATTACTCGGCTCTGGCAGGCTTGCCTGATACCACTGGCGTACTCTTCATCGGAGACCCTGGCTGTCTTGATGCTTTCTACTTCTCCTTTTTTAATCATTACCTTACAGGTGCCGCAGGTGCCAGCACCACCGCAGGAGGCATTAATATGTACCCCGGCAGCAAGGGCTGTCTCTCTAAGATTGGCACCCGGCTCCGCGATAATATCAGTATTATCGGGCTCAAAGTGAACCCTTATTTTCGTATTTGGCGAATTCTTCGCCATCCTTTTACTCCTATGTCGCCTCGGACACGATTAGAATAAGCCCTTGACCTTCCCTGTTTCTACGTCCACGTCTATCCTTCTGAAAGCTGGACTGGACGAGGTTCCCGGCATAAGTTTAATACTACCGGCCACCGGTACGTTAAAACCGGCGCCGCCATAGGTTAAGATGTCGTTAATCGGTAGTGTCCATCCCTTGGGGCGGCCCTTTAAGCTGGGGTTATGAGATAGGCTCAGGTGGGTCTTTACCATGCAGGTGGCCATATTCTGCAAGTTTGGGTCTTTCTCTATCCGTTCAGCTTTAGCCAGGGCTTCCGGTGAGTAGCTGACACCATCGGCACCATAGACCTCCCGGGCGATGGTCTCAATCCGCTGACGTAGGGGGACATCGTCCTTATAGAGTAACCTGAAGTCTACATTGTCCTGGCAGGCGTCAATGACGGCATCAGCCAGCTCCAGAGCACCGGCGCCTCCTTTGAGCCAGTGCTCGGAGACAGCCGCTCTGGCACCAGCCGCCTCAGCTGCTCTTTTAACTAGGGCTATCTCGTTTTTGGTATCAGTATGGAAGCTATTGACGCAGACCACCGGGTTTATACCTGACTTTTTCACCGTTTCAATGTGGGCAACAAGGTTGGTGCATCCCTTCTCCACTAGCTCAAGATTCTCAACAGTATAAGCATCATCCAGTGGTTTGCCGGGGACGACCTTGGGCCCACCACCGTGCATCTTAAGCGCCCTGACAGTAGCCACAATAACAGCACAGTTTGGGATTAAGCCGCTTAAGCGGCATTTTATGTTCCAGAACTTCTCAAAGCCAATATCAGCGCCGAAACCGCTCTCGGTAACATGGTAATCCGAGAGCTTTAGCGCCACCTGGTCGGCAACAATGGAGGATTGCCCAACAGCTATATTGGCAAAGGGGCCGGCGTGAACCAGCACCGGTTGCCCCTCCAGGCTCTGGAGCATGTTGGGATTGGCTGCCTTTACCATCCAGGCGGTCATGGCGCCGTCCACCTCTAGGTCTTTGGTGGTAATTGGCTTACCCTGCTTATCATAAGCAACAATAATCTTTGACATCCGCTCACGCAAATCAGAAAGACTGGTAAAAACAGAAAATATGGCCATGACTTCGGAGCTTACCGATATAGCAAAACCAGACCGCATCATGAAGCCATCCATCTTGCCACCGATGCCGATAACGATTTCCCGGAGGGATTGAGCGCAAAAATCCATAACCCACTTCATCTCAATATTTCTTGGGTCAATATTAAGCCGTTTTAGGTTTCTCTTGGCCAGAAACTCATCGCTGTTATTAAACTCATGTTGCAGGCGAGAAGTAACGGCCACCATAGCCAGATTATGGGCATTGGTAACATTATCTATATCACCGGTTAGCCCCAGTGAGAATGGAGTAAGGGGGATACACTGAGAGAGACCACCACCGGCAGCACTGCCCTTTATATTAAAGGTAGGTCCTCCCGAAGGCTGGCGAATGGCACCGGATACATTTTTGCCCCTCAGGGCAAGCCCAGGCACCAAACCCATGGTGGTGGTGCTTTTGCCTTCACCCAGTGGGGTCGGGGTGATGGCGGTGACATCAATATATTTGGCATTGGGCCTGTCTTTTAAGCGCTTCAAAATGGCAGCAAAGTCAATCTTTCCCAGGTAGTGCCCATAGGGCAAAAGTTCCTCTCCTAGAATGCCCCACTCATCGGCTATCTGCTGGACGGTTTTCATGTGTTTTTCAGCCTCTTCGGCAATTTGCCAGTCCGCTAGTTTGGTAGGGTCTAGTGAGGTGATGTCAAATTTTTCCATCCTTTGTTTTCTCCTTCTTTGCCGTTTTATCTTTACTTAACTTAAACTTGTTTTATCAATGGGCAGACTTAGCTTCAAATTATTTTATCAATCTATGCTTTAGTAGCGGTCGCCAGTTTGCGGTAGATATCCCTGGCCGCTGAAGTAATATCAGGACTGGCATTAAAAAGGGGCTTATTACTAATATCGGCGTCCACCATCGCCTGGTCATAGGGGATAAAGCCGAGAAGCTCAAAGCCAGCAAGTCCGGAAGTTATAAATTCTCTCTCTTGCTGATTGTGAACCTTGTTTCCAACCACAGCAATATTTTCTAGACCGATGTCTCTGGCTAGTTTGGCGATTCTATAGGCTGTTCCCAGGCTGCCCCTACCTGGTTCTACGACCACAATTAGCTTATCTACTGCCTTGGCTGTGCCACGGCTCAGATGCTCTATGCCGGCCGCCATATCCAGAATGACCACTTCATTTCTGGATATAAGCAGGTGGGCCAGCAGGCCAGCCAAAAACGCATTTTCCGGGCAATAACAGCCGCCACCCCCCTTCTTAACTGGTCCCATAACTAGAAGTCTAATTCCATTATGCTTTAGCGAATACCTATCTGGTATGTCATCAACCTTGGGATTCAGCTTAAAGTAGAGGCCTGCCTTACCCGGCTGAGTTTCTGTCCTTTCCTCTATAAGCTCCTTCATTTCAGATATAGGGGTCACCTTCTCGGCGTCGGGAAAACCGAGCGTGGCGGCTAGATTGGTATCAGGGTCGGCGTCTATAGCTATGACGCAGTAGCCAGATTTACTAAATGCCTTGGCAAGGAGCGATGCTAGTAGTGTCTTTCCTACGCCACCCTTGCCGCTAATAGCAATCTTCATAAAAGTCTTTAACTTTGGTATAATCTAGCTGATGTTTTGCCGAGCAAGGCTTATCAAAGTATAATTACTATTTACTACCAATGTCACATTGTATCATATAGCGATTGCTAAAGCCATTGACCGTAGGTAGTAATAACGAAACAGTATAATCTATGGCTAAATAAGCTGTCAAGCCTTGAATTCTTGCCTAAATTTTAGCCCTTAAATCTGGTGGCGCAAAATAGGATAACATGCATCATACGTTGCCCTTCTACGGAAGGCACCAGCAAAAGTTTCTAAGGCTTTATATCTTCCTGGCCAAACTGACTTGCATCCCGCTGCTGGGGAGGTTGGTGCGGTGGGTAGCTAATATCTATGGTAGAAATAGGCATGGTGGTTATTTCATCACCCTGGGGGAGGCAGAGCAGATGATTGATGCCTCAAATAGTGTAGCCTTGGGCCCCTGCGGCTGCCGACAGGTATTTCACAATTGTAATCGTCCGATTATGACCGAGATAGTCGTTGGTGTCGGCAGAGAGGTATATTCTAAGACAGAGACCAAAGGGTTTCGTCAGGTTTCCAGAGAGGAGGCTAAGGAAGTTATGCGGCAGTGTCATAGTAGAGGGATGACGCACACTGTTATGCAGTACCAGGGGTTGTTCTATGCTATATGTAACTGTTGTCCCTGCTGCTGTGTGCCAACCAGGCTGAGGAAAAACTATGGGATAAGGTATGCTATAGCAAGGAATAGAAATATTGTAGCCGACTTCCAAAAGCAGCAGCTGTAGTCTGCTTAATAAGGACTCTAGTATATATGGGGCTGGAAGGCACGATTTGAAGAATACATGGCTCGTAGGCTATAATCATAGCTACTGTCTAATAATCTAGGGGGCGATTTTGCTCAAGAGCCATAGCTGTGGTGAGCTAAGCAAAGGTAGTGTTGGTATTAGGGTGACCCTGGCTGGTTGGGCCCACCGCCGCCGTGACCATGGCGGGCTGATATTTATTGACCTGCGAGATAGCGAGGGCATGGTTCAGGTGGTGTTCAATCCAGAGAAGTCAAAGGAATACCACGAGATTGCCAGCCAGATACGTAATGAATATGTTATTAGGGTAAGTGGTGAGGTTGCTCTCCGTCCTCCGGGGACTGAGAATCCTAAACTAGCTACCGGTGAGATTGAGGTTATCGCCGATAGTGTCCAGATACTTAATCCATCCAAGACACCACCCTTCTATATCAATGAAGATACCGAGGTTGATGAAAACCTGCGCCTTAAATATCGCTATCTAGACCTCAGACGGCCTCGGATGAAAAGCAATCTATATCTGCGACATCGCCTGGTGAAATTTATGCGCCATTTCCTGGACGCCAGGGGGTTTGTTGAGGTAGAAACACCAATCTTAATAAAGAGCACACCCGAGGGGGCTCGCGATTACCTGGTGCCCAGCCGTATTCATGCCGGCAAATTCTATGCCCTGCCCCAGTCACCACAGCAATTAAAACAGCTACTTATGGTAGCCGGCATAGAAAAGTATTATCAGATAGCCAAATGCTTTCGTGATGAGGATACCCGTGCCGACCGCCAACCGGAATTCACTCAGTTGGACCTCGAGATAAGCTTTGTTGAAGAGGAGGACATAATAAACCTGCTTGAGGAGCTGTTCACCAGTATGGTGGAGGCGATTAAGCCTGAAATGCGGCTTAATAAACCTTTCCCCCGGCTAAGCTACGCTGAGGCAATGGCGCGATATGGCACTGATAAACCCGATTTGCGCTTTGGTATGGAGATAGGAGACTTATCAGACATCGCTAGCCAATCTAGTTTTGATATCTTTAGCTCTACTACTAGTGAAGGGGGAAAGGTAAAGGGTATATGTGCCCCTGGCTGCGGCGGCTATACACGCCATCAGCTTAATGAGCTAAATGAATTGGCAAAAAGCCTTGGCGCCGGAGGCTTAGTAACCATACCATTAGGCACCTCCACCTCCTCTGGCGACTTGGACGGCTTAACCATTAAAATGGTAAGGTCGGTGGCAGCTAAATTTCTCACCTTAGACCAGATTAAAGAGATGGCTGAGCGTTTGGCAGCTGGTATGGGCGACCTGCTTCTTATCATTGCCGGTGAAAATAACATGGTTGACAGGGTACTGGGTGAACTGCGTCGGCAGATGGGGCAGCGGCTTGGGCTGGCGGCTCCTGATAGTCTTGCCTTTGCCTTTATTGTTGACTTCCCATTACTATCGTGGAGCAAGGACAGCGGGCGCTGGCAGCCAATGCACCACCCGTTTACGGCGCCAAGGGATGAAGATATGCCCCTGCTGGATACTGCCCCGGAAAAAGCATACGGCAGACACTACGATATGGTACTTAACGGCTGTGAGATTGCTGGCGGTAGCATTAGAATTCACACCAGTAAGCTCCAGAGGAAGCTCTTCGGGTTGCTGGGCTATAGCGAGAAGGAAATTACTCAGCTGTTTGGACATATGCTGGAAGCCTTTGACTACGGTGCTCCGCCTCATGGCGGTGTTGCTGCCGGCATTGACCGTATCCTGATGCTACTGGCAGGCGAGGAGACCATCAGGGAGGTAATTCCTTTCCCCAAGATTCAGAGTGCGGTTGATTTGTTATTTGATGCTCCATCCCCAGTTACTGAGGAGCAACTTAGTGAATTACACCTGTGCCTTCGGGAAGAAGAATAGGTTATTAGCTATCTTAATGAGGTGAGCATGAAAGTATTGAGTAAGAAGATAGAAAGCAGACAGGCCTTCCTGACCATTGAGCTGGATCCGGCTGAAGTAGAGGCATCTTTAGATAAGTCCTATGCCCGCTTGGTTAAAAAGACGAGTGTTCCCGGCTTTCGCAAAGGGAAAGCCCCAAGGGCGGTGTTGGAGCAGCATATGGGCAAAGAGAATCTCCTTGAAGATGCTTTAAATGATTTATTGCCCAAGGCTTGTGCCGATGCTATCCAGGAGGAGAAGATTGAGGCTTTTGCCCAGCCTGTTATCAATGTAACTCAAACCGACCCGGTAGTATTTAAGGCAAAGGTGCCGTTACCGCCTGAGGTTGAGCTTGGTGACTATCACCGTATTAGAATTAAGCCAGAGCGGGTGAAATTGAGTAACAACGAGGTTGATGCCGTAATAGAGCAGCTACGTCATCAGCACGCTACATTTGAGCCTGTGGAGCGTCCTGTAATGGCTAAAGATTTGGTTGGTCTTGATATTTCAAGCAGTATCGGAGATAAGCCTTTCATAGATAAGAAGGGAGCGCCGTATCAGGTCCTTCCCGATTCATCCTTTCCAGCGCTAGGGTTTGCCGAGCAGCTACTGGGAATGAAACGAGATGAAGAAAAAGAGTTTAAGCTTAAACTACCTGAGGATTACCCCGATAGTGAGCAGGCTGGCAAAGAGGTATTATTTAGAGTGAAGGTCGTTGAGGTAAAGAAAGAGAGGCTGCCGGAGCTTAATGATGATTTCGCTAAAGGGGTTGCTCCTGGTGTTGAAACCTTAGATTCGCTTAGAGAGCAAATCGCTGCCGATTTGAAAAAGAGAACTGAGGAGAAGGCTAGGCTTGAGTATGAGGAGCGGGTAATTGATGCTGTGGCTAAGGAGAGTAGGGTGGAATACCCTCCGATTCTGGTGGACATGGAAGTTGACAGAATGATTAATCAAGAGTTACGGCGTTGGCAGATGGCAGCCAGAAGCCGGGAGGAGTATCTGGAAAGGCTCAATAGGACGCCGGTGGAGGAATTACGACGTGAGCTTCATCCGTATGCCACCCAGCGGGTTACCAAGTCTCTCGTGCTGGGTGAGGTAGTTAAGGCAGAGAAGATTGAGGTTAACGACGCTGAGATAGATGCCGAAATTGAGCGGATGACCGAAAATGCTGGCCAGAAAAAAGAGGAGCAGCAGAAGTTTCTAAATAGTCCACAGCCTCGTGAGCAGGTAAGACAATTGCTGACGACACAAAAAACCATCCAGCGGCTGGTTGAAATAGCCAGGGGTTCAAGAAAGAAAATCAAGAAAGGAAAAAAGGAGGCAAAATGAATAATCATCCGATGAATGTTATTCCAATGGTGATTGAGAGCGGTGCCAGGGGAGAGAGAGCTTTTGATATATACTCACTGCTCTTAAAAGAGCGCATTGTCATGTTGGGCATGCCAATTAATGACCAAGTGGCTAATGTTGTCATTGCTCAGCTTCTCTATCTGGAACGGGAGGACCCGGATAAAGATATCCAGCTTTATATTAACTGCCCCGGTGGCATTATTGCCTCCGGGCTTGCTATCTACGACACGATGCAGCTGATACGCCCTGATGTGTCTACCATCTGCATTGGCATGGCTGCCAGCATGGGGACCATTCTCCTCTGCTCTGGGGCTAAGGGTAAGCGTTACGCCCTGCCTAATTCTACGATTCATCTGCATCAAGCGGCTGGCGGAGCTCAGGGGCAGGCTGCTGATATTGAAATCGCCGCCCGCGAGATTATGAGGCTTCAGGACCTACTTCGGCAAATCTTGGTAAAACACACCGGGCAACCGATGAAAAAGATAATACATGATACCGACCGTGACTTCTACCTCAACCCGGAGCAGGCAGTGGAGTATGGCATTGTTGACGAGATTTTGTCCAAACCATCAGAAGAGAAAGCTAAGGCTGATAAGAAATAGCTATAGTGGCTCGTCATAAAGCTCACGGTAACGCCGGCTAAGCTCGGTCAGGGTGGGCAGCCCCTGCCTGGCTCCTATCTTACTAATAGAAAACTGGGCAGTGATATTACCGAGACGACCGCATTCCTCAAGCTCCTTTCCTTTAAGCAGGCCATAGATAAATCCGGCGGCAAAGGCGTCGCCAGCGCCGGTAGAATCTATTACTTTAGCTTTAATCACCGGTTCAACCATGTATTCATTCTCAGAGTCTCTGATGTAACTGGTAGCCATAACAGTTTTATAGCTCGTCCCTTCGCCCAGGGTAACAATAACAATCTGGCAGCCTTGCTTAAGACAGTTCTCAGCCCCGGCTGCAAAACCCCTACCAGTGAGTTGTTTTATCTCACCCTCGTTAATGAAGAGAGCATAAGTCCTAGCCAGTATTGGGGCAAGAATACCCAGTCCCTTGTCGGCATATAAGGCACCGGGAGCAAAGCTGAGCTTAACCGACGGGTCTAACTTATCCATCAACTTCAGTAGAACTTTGAACTGCCTATCATCAACAAAGGAAGAAACATGAAGCATCTTTGCTTGATTTATATAGTCCAAATCCAGGGCATCCATAGCTAGCAAGCTATTAGCACTAGGCATGATATAGAGAGACCGTCTGCCTGAGCTATCACTGAGGCACAATACTGAACCCGTTTTTGCTCCATGTTTTAGCCTTATCTGGCTGGCATCGACGCCTACTTTGCCAAAGTCCCGGAGCATGAGCTCACCTTTGGCATCGTTACCAACAACACCGGCAAAGCCGGTATTCACCCCAAGTTTAGCCAGTCCATAAATAGTATTGGCTGCCGAGCCGCCGGCAAATGACTGTGCATCATCTACTACTGCCTCGCCATCCTCAAGGATGCGCTCTACCCTATATATATGGTCCATGTTTAGCGCCCCCAGCCCGATTACTTCAATATTAGTCACCTGAACCCTATCCCCCTTGATCCCCCTCTCCTTCAAAGGAGAGGGGGAATTGTTTTATAAGAAGGGCTTCGCCCCTCTTTGGCTCTCCTTTAATTACTACCCCAGCTTGCCGGCTTCCTCCCTGACCAGTCGTCTTATCCTCTTGTGCAGGCTAATAATATCATATATATCGCTCTTATCAGCCAGCCAGTGGAAGTAACCCCCATCCTTCTTGCCCCCAGTTTCTTCATTTGCCCTGACCATTTCTTCCACCCCGCTGCGGCCACTCTTTTGCCATTCTTGTAGTACCTTGAGTAAATCGTTAATGGATGTGGAAGCCAAGCTCATGGTGGCGTAGGGTAGGGCGTACTGGTTGGCATTAAAGGCAATAGCCAGTCCCCCAGCCTGGTCTACAGCTTTGAGTATCTTAAAATCAGTAATGCTGTCGCCGACCACCACCCAGTTAGACAGGGGCTGCCCAGAACTTTCGGAGAACCTCTTGAGAGCGGCTACCTTGCGGCGGCCACCTATTGGCTTGACCTTCTTTATTACTGCGCCTAATTCGGTTTTGGGGAGCCTCTTCCAAAAGAAATTATCAAGTCTTCGCTTAATCAGGCCATCATCGGCAGTAGAACTCATTACCAGTATATCCTGCTCAATCTGCTTGGGTAGGGCAGCGTCTTCTTGACATAATGTTAGAGTAAATTTATCAAGGGGAAACGGGGTGCAGGCGACATTCTCAGCGGGAATACCCAGTTTTTGGGTAATGTGGCGGGCATACTGCTCATAGGTAGTAGTAATACAAAAGACCTCCCAGCTGCTTGGGCCAAGTGAGGCGACAAGCTCAGCAGCACCATCTGTCAAGGTGGCCTTGGTGGCTAAAGTGGCAATATCAGCCTCCGAAATTTTATGCAGCACCAGGAAGGGCACAATAAGAGCCAGGGTGTCCCCGGGTTCGTAGTCTTTTCTCCCCTCCATCGTCAGCAGGTCATCATAGCGGCTGATAACCTCAAAAACCTTATTACCATTGGGGAAGAGCTTCATCAGCTCATAGGCATTATCCTGGGGTGACAGTGGTCCTTCAAGGTCAAAACAGATAAAGTTCATTTATAAAATTGTCCCTTCCACTAGTTCATCAATTTCATCGGTCAGGTTATAGCTCTTAATCAGTCTCCCCTCAGCATCAACGATTTGCTTCTTGGAGTTTATCCTAATTTTGCCCTGGCTGGAAGCCTTCAGGGTAGCTATTATCAGTGGAAATTCTCTGACCAAGCCGTGTTTTCTGATGAGCTTAAACAGGGGATGAGCTTCACCTTGCTTTTCTTTAATCTCTTTAAGGGAATGCCCTTTTATCTCATCCCAATAATTATCAAAGGGCTTACCTCTAATCGGAAAAGTGCAATATGTTACCACTGGCCCCTTGTCCAGTTCTGGGGTCACCAGGTGCATCATTACCCCGCTTTCTTTAGTGCCTCTTTCAATTAGCTGCCAGATTACCTCCTGCCAGGTTCCGCTAGGCCCACCCGGGGCTGCCGGGTGCAGGTTGAGCATGTTGTAGCTTCGGCACATCTCCTTACCAACAATCAGCATATAGCCAGCAAGAACACCTAGGTCAGGGTGAAAACCCTTGAGCCGGGCCATTACCTCTCGGTCATATAAAAGCCGCCATTGAGGCAGGGTTTCTCCTTGATGACTACTGGCCAAGCCTCTACTGGCTTTAAACTTCTGGTAGGAATAATAGACAAGTGGGATGTGGTAACTCTTAACCTGTTTGAGGAATAAGTCGCTCTCTTTTGATTCACCGGGCTCTCGGTTACAGAAGACGAAGGCTATTCCAGCTTTAATCTCGCCCAGTTTTATGTGCTCATGCACTGCCTCAAGGAGGTCCCTGGCGGCTTTATCCCTGCCGGTGGAAAACCAGCCCAATTGATACATCACTCACCAACTATCTAAGTTTCCTTTTTATTCTGTTGCCCAGGCTATAAAAATGGACGAAAGGACTTGTTCTGCGTCCACATACCTTACCCTTTGAAAGTGCCCGAAGAAAGTCATCCCGGCCATTAAATTCTGGCATCTCTATATAGGCGTTGCCTACTTCAGCGAGGGTGTGAGCGTCACTGCCGGCACTTTGCTGGATAGCATATTTCTGAGTGAAAACTTGAGCCTTATTAAGATTCTGGAAGGGGATGGTTCTGGCATTAAATACTTCTATAATATCAATTTGGTCTATTATTTCTTCAATAATGTTACTATCTAAAGCAGAGGAGCGGAACCTATCAAAAGGGTGGGGTATGCACACCAAGCCGTCCTGAGCTTTGATTCTAGAAACCGTTTCTAAAACAGACAGACCACTGGGTATAGTCTCCTTAAGAAACATGCCCATAATCTCGCCATGTGGCGTTAGCATTTCCTCAGCTACAATAACTGGAAAGGGAGCCATGCTCTTAAGCTTTGTAGCCCCCTCAGCGGTGCCGTGGTCAGCTATGGCAACACAGTTTATGCCCAGCTCAAGGCAGCGGTTAATCAGCTTGTCCAGAGAGGTATTTGAGTCCATTGAATATTCAGTATGAATGTGCAGGTCGGCTTTCAGCAATTTACTAACTTACCCTCTCTAGATAACTACCGGTGCGAGTATCAACCTTAATAACATCTTGCTTATTAATAAATAAGGGGACCTGGATGGTAATGCCGGTCTCTAGCTTGGCCGGTTTGGTGCCGCCGGTGGCTGTATCTCCTTTGAAGCCAGGCTCGGTATCAGTTACCTCAAGCTCAACGGTGATTGGCAGCTCGACACCCACCACCTCTCCCTTGTAGCTTGATACCTCCAGGGATGAGCCTTCTTTGAGATAGTTTATGGCGTCACCTAGCTGAGAGGTGCTTAAGGGTATCTGCTCGTAATTCTCTTCGTCCATAAAGTAATACAGCCCACCATCATTATACAGGTATTGCATACTACGGGAGTCAAGACGTACTCGAACAAACTTCTCATCAGACTGAAAGGTCTGCTGGGTGGTATGGCCGCCAATAATGTCGCGGAGCTTGAGGCGAACCAGAGCGGTTCGCTTCATCTTGATATGATGATAATCAACAACCTGATACAGCTTGCCCGCTAGTTCAATAATAGCCCCTTTTCTTAACTCGGTGCTACCCATTGTGTTAAACTCCCCGAATTTCTATTTTTTGGCGTGTGAGATTACTCTGATTTTACCATTTTCCATGACCACGGTGTCCTCAATTCTGACCCCTCCCCAGCCGGCAAGGTAGATGCCAGGCTCAACGGTAAAGACCATGTCGTCAGCAAGTTTATCCTGTGAATTTGGCCCAAGGCGTGGTTGCTCATGAGATGCCAGCCCAAGGCCATGACCCAGACCATGCCCGAAGCTGTCGCCAAAACCGGCCTGCTTGATAGCTCCTCTGGCAATAGCGTCAGCCTGGTCACCGGTCATGCCGGCCTTAATCTCAGCTATTGCCTTAAGCTGTGCCCCAAGAACAGCCTCATATACCCCTTTGAAGGTGTCGTCTGGCTTACCGAGGCAGATGGTGCGGCTCAGGTCACTCCCGTAACCTTTAAGCTTAGCACCAATATCAATGAGCACCGGCTCCCCAGACTTAATGGCACGCTGGGAAGGTTTGGCGTGTGGTAGTGCTGAATTGGCACCTGAGGCAACAATAACATCAAAGGGTATTTGTTCACTACCATTCTCGCGCAGGAATTTCTCTATCTCCCAGGCAAGTTCCCTTTCAGTCATACCAGGATGAATCGTATCGGCGATATATTCAAATGCGGCGTCGGTTATGGCTACTGCCTTAGTGATAAGCTCAATTTCACGTGGCTCCTTTATGGCGCGAAGGGATTCTACCAGTCCATCTATCGGGATAAGCTTAAGCTGAAGCTCGGCATCGGCCAGAATATCTTTTATACGATGATACACAGTGAAGCTTATATGACCAGCTTCAAAGGCCAGCTGCATTAAGCTTAAGTCGGCTATTAACTCAGGGAGCCAACTTTCCATATCGCCGTCTATCTTAAAAATATCATAGCCCGGGGCTTGCCTTCTGGCTTGCTCTATATAGCGAAAGTCGGTGGCTAAAACCCTGTTTTTGAGCGTAATCAAAAGAATGCCGTCTGAACCATCAAAACCGGAAAGGTAATACCTGTTCTCTGGCTGAGAGATTAGGATAGCCTCAATCTCCTTTTCAATGAGTATCTGGCATAGCTTTCCTAGCCTGTTATCCCTTTTCAAGCTCTTCGTCCTTTTGCTGTGCCATCGGGTGAGCAGAAAGATAAACCTTTCTTGCCTGGCTTTTGGTTACATGGGTATAAATCTGGGTGCTGGCGAGGCTGGCATGTCCCAGGAGCTCCTGGACTACCCTTAAATCAGCACCGCCATCAAGCATGTG
>DAOVGW010000055.1 GCA_030672225.1 Dehalococcoidales bacterium
AGCCCACAAATCTTGACCTTAATCATTATAACCCTTTAGCTTGGTGGTAATGTTTGGAGCCGGCTCACCGGCTAGGGGCAGTGATAGAGCTCCGGCTAATAATTCCTTTATCTTGGCCGCTATATCGGGTGCTGACATTAGAGACTCACCGATGAGAACTGCATCAACAGCCCACTTTTTCAGCTTTTCCATATCGCTTCGGTTCTTTATGCCACTTTCACTGACCACTATTCGGTCTTTGGGGATAAGCGGTCGCAGACGCTCGGTAGTGGACAGGTCTACGGTAAAGGTGGTCAGGTCCCGGTTGTTGATGCCAATGAGTCTAGCTCCAATTTTTAGGGCAATTTCAAGCTCAGCTTCGTTATGCACCTCCACCAGGCAACTCATGCCCAACTCATGACTTAGCAATAGTAACTCCTCCAGCTTCTCGGGCTTTAAGATAGCCACGATAAGCAGCAGGCTATCAGCACCGTAAGCCCGCGATTCATACACCTGATAGGGGTCATGAATAAAGTCCTTTCTTAAGAGAGGCAGCCTCTTATTTCCCAGAGCCTTTCTAATGTCTCTCAGGTGACTTAAGCTACCCTTGAAGTATATGGCCTCGGTCAGTACTGATATAGCTGAAGCGCCGTTACTGGCATAGGTTTGGGCTATCTCCACCGGATTAAAATCAGGGCGAATAATGCCCCTGGAAGGTGATGCTTTTTTTACCTCGGCAATGAGCTGAAGACGGTCGCCACGCAGTGCCGAAGCCAAGTCAAGAGGCGAAGGCTGCGCCAGCGCTACCCTTCGCAGCTCTGCCAAAGGGGTGATGCGTTTTCTTGTTTCAAGCTCCATCCTGTTATCGGCTACTATCTGGTCTAAAATCATCCAAGACTCCCGAAGTCAAGAGTGTTTATTTTGTCACCCTGAGCGATAGCGACGGGTCTAGAGTCTTCGCGTCGCTCAGAATGACAGACAAGATTGCTAAACATCCTCCTAGGCCAGGCGTTGACTGAACTCTATTAGCTGTTCCAGTTTTGCCAGGGCATGACCGCTGTCAATTACCTCTTTAGCTAAGGCTACCCCCTCTCCAAGCGTTGCCACCCTGTCTCCAGCCAGTAGCACAGCGCCGGCATTCATTATAACCACATCTTGCTGGGGACCGGGAGCACCGGCGAGAATTTTATGCAGCAAGGCAGCATTTTCTGAAGCAGTGCCCCCCTTCAAGCTATCCAAGCTAGCCCGAGATAAACCAAAGTCCTCAGGGCTAACGGAATAGCTTGTGATAAGGCCGTCTTTTAGTTCCGAGACCCGGGTTTTCCCGGTAATAGTGATTTCGTCTAAGCCGTCCTCGCCATGGACTACCAGGGCATGACGACAGCCCAGACCCTGAAGCACTGAAGCCAGCTTCTCCACCAGCAGCTCATCAGCAACACCCAGCACCTGGGCACTGGCGCCAGCCGGGTTAGTTAGTGGGCCGATAATATTAAACACAGTACGAATGCCAATCTCGCGCCGTGGAGCGGCCGCATATTTCATAGCCGGATGAAATACTGGAGCGAACATAAAACCCATGCCCACTTCCTCAAGACACCTCTTAACCTGCTCAGCGTTAAGGTCAATCTTAACGCCTAAAGCCTCCAGTACATCAGCGCTGCCACAGTGACTTGACATGGCGCGGTTACCATGCTTGGCTACTTTAAGCCCGGCGCCGGCAGCAACAAAGGCAGCCGCCGTGGAGATGTTGAAAGTGCCTAAGCCATCACCGCCGGTGCCACAGGTATCCACTACCGGCTCGTTGACTATCACAGGAGTGGCTTTGGCCCTCATCGTCCTGGCCATGCCCACGATTTCATCAACTGTTTCCCCTTTTAGCCTGAGGGCGGTAACAAAAGCGCCAAATTGAGCCGGGGTAGCCTCACCACGCATTATCTCTTCCATGACCGAGGATGCCTGTTCTTCAGTAAGCGATTGCCCAGATACAAGAGTTTTAATAGCCTCTTTAATCATGGCTTGCTCTCCTCTCCCCTTAGGAAATTCTTAAGTACATCCTTCCCCACCTCGGTCATAAACGACTCGGGGTGGAACTGGATGCCCTCCACCGGGTACTGGCGGTGCCTGAGGCCCATAATAGTGCCGTTATCTGTCCATGCAGTTACTTCAAGGCAGTCCGGCAGTCCCTGACGCTCTACTATCAGCGAGTGGTAGCGAATGGCAGAGAAGGGACTCGGTAGCCCGGAAAGCACCCCCTGACTATTATGATATATCAGAGACGACTTGCCGTGCATGATTTCTTTAGCCTGCACAATTTTGCCGCCATAGCTATAACCGATACACTGGTGCCCCAGGCAGACACCGAGGAGCGGTAACCGGGAGCCAAAATGTTTGATGACATCGTTGGAGATACCAGCCTTAAGTGGTGCTCCTGGGCCGGGTGAGATAACTATTCGCTCGGGCTTCATCCGCTCAATCTCACCAAGGCTGGTCTTATCATTTCGCACCACCAAAACCTCTTCGCTCAGTTCACTCAGGTACTGAAACAGGTTGTAGGTAAAGCTATCATAGTTATCAATCAGTAACAGCATGATTCCCCCCAGGTATCTGCCCTTGGCTCTCAGCCTGACTAATAGCTTTAAGTAGTGCCCTGGCCTTGTTCATAGTCTCTTCATACTCACGCTCAGGGACACTGTCGTAGACAATGCCGCATCCTGCCTGCACATAGGCGATGCCATTCTTTACTACCATAGTTCTTATGGCTATAGCCATGTCCATGTTGCCCGAGAAGGAGAAGTAGCCTACCGCCCCGGCATAGGGTCCCCTCTTCTCCGGCTCAAGCTCAGCAATTATTTCCATAGCCCGGATTTTAGGCGCCCCAGCTACCGTGCCGGCAGGAAAGCAAGCTCTAAGGGCATCAAAGGCGCTCATCTCACGCCGTAGCTTACCCTGCACATGGGTAACCAGGTGCATAACATGGGAGTAACGCTCAACATCCATTAGTTCACTAACGGCAACGGTGCCCGGCTCACTGACGCGCCCAATGTCATTACGCCCCAAATCCACCAGCATAATGTGCTCTGCCCGCTCCTTCTC
>DAOVGW010000007.1 GCA_030672225.1 Dehalococcoidales bacterium
TAGAGCTTGTGCTTCCTGACGATGTAGTCGTTACCAATGAAATTAGCCCCGGGGCTCAGGTTCAGAGTGTAAGTATTAAAGACATCCCCCCAGATATGAGGATTGTTGATATCGGCGCTCTAACCATTAGCCGATTTACCAGAGAGCTGGAGAGATGCAAGACTGTTTTCTGGAATGGGCCTATGGGCATCTATGAGATACCTCAGTTTGCTGAAGGGACCAAAGCTATGGTCAGGATTTTAGCCAGCCTTAATGCCACTACCATTGTCGGTGGTGGCTCTACTGCGGAAATAGTGACCGAGATGAAACTGGCTGACAAGATGACTTTTGTCTCTACCGGCGGTGGCGCTTCACTTAGATTCTTAAGTGGCAAAACATTACCCGGAGTTGAGGCACTGCTGGATAAAAAGTCTTAAAGGCTTGCGCTAATGAATAACTGCTTGGATGAGGAGGACTTATTACTTAGGATATGATTAATCTGGATAAAATAAAGGAGATTTCCAAGACCTCGGCTACTAAAATTGTGCTACTGGTCATTGATGGATTAGGCGGACTGCCCAACCCCGAAACAGGTAAGACCGAGCTTGAAACCGCCTATACCCCTAATCTTGACGGGCTAGCCGCTAAAAGTATCTGTGGTCTTGCTGACCCGGTGAGTCCGGGGGTAACCCCGGGTAGCACACCCGGGCACCTAGCCCTGTTTGGCTATAATCCCACCAGCTTTAACATTGGTCGAGGTGTAGCCGAAGCACTGGGCATAGATTTTGACCTGGAGCCCAAAGATATAGCCGCTCGTGGCAACTTCTGCAGTGTGGATAAAGCCGGTCTGGTTACTGACCGCAGAGCAGGTCGCATCTCGACCGAGCAGAACTTAAAGCTCTGCCGGCTGCTTGATGGGCTGGCAATTGACGGGGTTAAGATTATTGTCCGCCCGGTTAGAGAGCACCGCTTTGTAGCTATCTTCCGCGGAGAGGGGCTTAGCGCTGATATAGGCGATTCCGACCCCCAGTGGGTAGGGGTAGTGCCCAAAGCTATTACCGCCCTCAGCCCAGAAGCAAGCCGAATGGCTAGCATCGCCAGCCAATTTGTCGCTCAGGCAAAGGAGGTCCTGGCTGAGCACCATCCGGCCAATATGGTTCTCCTGCGCGGCTTTTCTAGGCGACCAAAGCTTCCTACTATGGATGAGATTTATAAATTAAAGCCGGCAGCTATCACTAGTTACCCGATGTATCGTGGGCTGGCCAAGATGGTTGGTATGGAGATTTTAAAGACCGGGACTACCATAGAAGACGAATTTCAGGCACTAAGACAGAATTACACAAGCTACGACTTTTTCTTCCTACATATAAAGGAGACTGATACCGCCGGTGAAGACGGTGACTTTGACAGAAAGGTTGCCGTTATTGAAGAGATTGATAGGGCTCTGCCCGGCATGACCGCCCTTTTACCTGATGTCATTGTGGTTACCGGTGACCACTCAACACCGGCCCTATTACGAGCACATAGCTGGCACTCACTGCCGGTCCTTTTATATTCTAAGTGGTGCCGCCCGGATAGGGTAAATGAGTTTTCTGAGCCAGCTTGTATCTCCGGTGGGCTAGGGCGGTTTCTAGCTACCCAGATTATGCTTTTGGCAATGGCTAATGCCCTGAAACTTGATAAATTCGGCGCTTAGATAGGCTAAGGGAAAGCTTGAAGGGGGTGAGGTTGATAAACACTCTCGGAGGACAAAATGCGGGTGCCTCTCGTTGCTGGTAACTGGAAGATGAATACCACGGTAAATGAAGCCGTAGCGTTAGTTTATAAAATGCGCCTAGGGCTTGATGAGATAGATAAGGTTGAAAAGGTGGTTTGTCCCCCTTTTATCTCCCTGGCTGCGGTGAAAGAGGTGATTAAAGACAGCTCCATAAGGCTGGGAGCCCAGAATATGTATTTTGAAAGTAGTGGCGCCTATACCGGAGAGATTTCGCCAATAATGCTGGCTGAGTTGTGTCAGTTTGTCATTATCGGCCACTCTGAGCGAAGGCAATATTTTGGTGAGACTGGAGAGATAGTCAATAGAAAGGTCAGGGCAGCGCTCAAGGTAGGGCTGAAGCCCATTCTATGTATTGGAGAAAGATTAGATGATTATGAGGCCGGGCGGACAGAGAAGGTGGTAACCGAGCAGCTAGAGTCATCTTTGGCTGGGATAGGCGACATAAGCGGACTGGTTATAGCCTATGAGCCGGTCTGGGCTATCGGCACGGGTAAGGCAACCACCGGTGAGCAGGCCAATGAGATTATCGGCCTCATTCGCCGCAATATGGCTAAACTATATGATAAAGAAGCTACCCAGAGTTTGCGTATCCTGTATGGTGGCAGCGTTACCGCTGTAAATTCCGGCGAGTTTATTAAACAACCTGAAATAGACGGCGCCCTCGTCGGCGGTGCCAGTCTAGATGCCGACCAGTTTTTGAGTATTGTAAGACAAACGGCAAAAATCAAGGGTTAAGGAGCGGCAAAGCATAGAAATAGTAGCTCATGAACCATCTACTAGCTATAGTTGGTCCCACCGGAGTTGGCAAGAGCAAGCTGGCTCTTAAGCTGGCTCAGACTTTTAATGGTGAGATAGTCAGTGCCGACAGCCGGCAGGTCTACCGCTACATGGATATTGGTACCGCCAAACCCCGCCGAGAGGAGCTGTTCCTTGCCCCTCACCACCTGCTAAATATAGTTAACCCTGATGAGAGTTTTTCTCTGGCTCAATATCAAGAGCTAGCCTACCGAGCCATTGATGATATTCAGCAACGCCAAAAATTGCCCATCCTTGTTGGTGGCAGCGGACTGTATGTATGGTCAGTATTGGAAGGCTGGGGAGTACCAAGGGTGCCTCCTGATCCTGATTTCAGGCGCTGTCTTGAGGAAAGAGCAGCCGCTGTGGGTAGGGACGAACTTTATCGTGAGCTTGAAAGGATTGACCCGGTAGCGGCCGAGAGGATTGATAAGCGTAACGTGCGCCGCGTGATACGGGCACTAGAGATTCACAGAGGCACTAAACCGGCCACTCGTCAGCCCCAACCTAAGAAGGCACCGCCTTATAATACGCTGCTCATAGGTTTAACCGCAGATAGGGAAGAACTTTACCGTAGAATAGACTTAAGGGTTAACCAAATGATAGAGCAGGGATTGGCCCAGGAAGTGAAAAGACTAACCGACATGGGTTATGGCCTTGACCTGCCGGCCATGTCCGGCATTAGTTATAAGCAGATTGGGATGTTTCTCAAAGGAGAGCTTAGCTTAGCGGCAGCAGTAGCGCAAATTAAGTTTGAAAGTCATCGCTTTGTGCGACACCAGTATAACTGGTTTAGATTAAAAGATAATAGAATACGGTGGTTTGATATAACCGGTGAAGTAGACTCGGAAATTACGGCGCTGGTTGATAGATTTATGATAAGAAATGAGCCAAAGAGTTAATCATGAATTTTACTAAACTAGAGAGTGTCGGTAACGATTTTATTCTGGTGGAAGCCTCTGGTCAGCAGCGTGATTGGCCACAAATAGCCAGGGCTATCTGCCATCGTCACCTCGGTGTTGGTGGTGACGGCTTACTGCTGCTACTGCCTTCAAGTGCTGCTGACTTCGGTATGCGGCTACTAAACAGCGATGGTTCTGAGGCCGAGGCTTGCGGCAATGGGCTTAGGTGCCTGGTCAAATACGCAATAGATAAGGGGCTGGCCGACGCCAGGGCTAAGGAAATAACAGTGGAAACGCTCGCTGGAATAAGGAAAGCCAAACTTATTAAGGAGGCAGGCAAAGTAACCAAGATTCAGGTCGCTATGGGACAGCCGGAGTTTGGTGCCAAGAGTATCCCGGTAGCAATAGAACCAGGGAAGGGTGATTTAGTTGACATAACATTAATAGCTGACTATCCAGTTACTGTAGACGGTAAGGAGTTACGGCTGAGCTTCGTCTCCATGGGCAACCCCCATGCTATATACTTTTGGGGTCGTCCGCTATCTGATTTCCCGTTATCCCGGCTGGGGCCGGCGGTAGAGCAGCATAAGCTCTTTCCCAACCGGGTAAACTTTGAGGTTGCCCATGTCATCAGCCGTAAAGAAATAGGGGTCCGGGTGTGGGAGCGGGGGGTAGGTGAGACACTGGGGTGTGGTAGCGGCGCCTGTGCCGTAGCTGTTTGTGCCCAACTGCTTGGCTATGCGGATAGTAGAGTGGACATAAAATTACCAGGTGGTATACTGGAAGTGGAGTGGGATAGGGTAGGGGAGGTACTGCTTAGTGGTCCAGCCGAAACAGTCTTTAGCGGAGAATGGCCAGATCGAGGTTTTTATTAAGGGAAGTTTGAAGGGGCTTTGCCCCTTCAAGAATAATCCTTCCCCCTCTCCTTAAAAGGAGAGGGGGATACAGGGAGTGAGGTTAATAAATAATTTCCAGATGAGGCGGCTTAACTTGCTTAGTAGGGTACTAGTAAAATGAGAATGTCCAAGCGGATAGAAAACCTTGAGCCTTATCTCTTTGTAGAGATTGCTAGAAAGATTGCCGAGAAGAGGGCTAAAGATGAGGAAGTAATCAGCTTTGCCATCGGTGACCCTGATATGCCGACCCCGGCCCATATCATAAATAGACTGTGCCAGGCAGCCCAAGACCCGGCCAATCATCGCTACCCGGAGACGGCCGGTTTGCCAGAATTGCGTCAGGCTATTGCCGCATGGTATAAGAGGCGCTTTGACGTCTCTCTTGATGCCGATAAGGAAGTACTGCCCCTTATTGGCTCCAAAGAGGGCATTGCCCACATCGCCCTGTGCTTTATTGACCCCGGGGATATAGCCTTGGTGCCCGACCCAGCCTATCCTGTCTACCAGATAGGCACCATCCTAGCTGGCGGTAAGCCGTACTACATGCCACTTACAGATGAGACTGACTTTCTGCCTGACCTAGATGCCATACCCAAAGACACAGCCAAGCAGGCAAAGCTTCTGTGGCTAAATTATCCCAATAACCCGACCAGTGCTGTAGCTAGTATTGATTTCTTCAACCGGGTGGTCCAGTTTGCTCATCAGCATAACCTGGCTGTCTGTCATGATGGGCCATATTCAGAAGTCGCCTTTGATGGTTATAAGCCGGTTAGCTTTCTTGAGGCAGAGGGAGCTAAGGAAGTGGGGGTGGAGTTTCACTCACTGTCCAAGAGCTATAATATGACCGGGTGGCGAATAGGAATGGTAGTTGGTAATGCTGAGATGATAGACGCCCTAAAGAGGGTTAAGTCAAATCTGGACTCAGGAATCCCGCGGGCTATTCAGTATGCCGCCATTGAGGCTCTATCAGGGCCACAGGACTGCATTGAGAAACATAACACTACTTACCAGAGACGCCGTGACCTTATTGTTGACATACTAAGTGATATCGGGCTTAAAGCTAAGCCGCCAAAGGCAAGCCTGTATATCTGGGCTAAAGTCCCCAAAGGCTATACCTCTCTGGAATTTGCTGATGACCTACTGGATAAGGTTGGGGTAGCCGTGACTCCAGGCATAGGCTACGGCAAGAATGGCGAGGGCTATGTACGGTTATCGTTAACTATTCCTGATGCCGGCTTGGTTAAAGGTCTGTCGCGCTTAGCCGGCTGGCGCGATAGCAAGAATAAGTTTAAAGCCAAGAAATAACTTTACATAACCTTACTAGCATAAGGAGACACCATTCCCAAAGGAACAATTCTTACCAGCGTATCTCCGGAACGGGCATTACTGGTAGCGGTAGTGGCCAATAAAACCAGTGACCGATGGCCGGTGGAGGAATCAATTGATGAACTGGCTCAACTAGCCAACACGGCTGGGGCTACTGTAGCAGGCAGGCTCATTCAGCGGCTGCCGGTGCCGTCAAGAACACATTATCTGGGCAAGGGCAAGCTAGAAGAGCTACTATCGCTAAAGGACAGCACCAATTACAATGTAGCTATTTTTGATGATGAGCTTACACCACTACAGCAGCGAAACCTGGAAGAAGCCCTTAAGGTCAAGGTTATTGACCGTGCAGCATTAATTCTAGACATTTTTGCCCGGCGTGCCCATACCCACGAAGGTAAGTTACAGGTAGAGCTGGCTCAGAGTGAGTATCTGTTGCCGCGTCTTGCCGGACAGTGGAGCCACCTGGAAAGGCTCGGCGGTGGCATTGGCACCCGAGGCCCCGGTGAATCACAGATTGAGACTGACCGGCGTCTTGTTCGTCAGAAAATACATAAGCTAAAAGCTCGGATTGAAGAAGTAAGAAAACACCGCAGGCTCTATCGCCAAAAGCGTAAGAAAAGCGCTATTCCCATAGTAGCTGTGGTTGGCTACACCAATACCGGGAAAAGCACCCTGTTAAACACCCTCAGCCAGGCCGATGTCCTGGTGGAAAATAAACTCTTTGCCACCCTGGACCCAACCACCAGACGCATTAGACTTCCTGATAAAAGCATCGTCCTTCTGACCGACACCGTTGGCTTTATCAGGAAACTACCGCCTACTATTGTAAGTGCCTTTAGGGCAACCCTTGAAGAGTTGGGTGAGGCCAGTGTGCTTGTCCATGTTGTTGACCTGGCTTCACATAACGCAGCAGAGCAATGCCAAACAGTGGAGGAGATTCTGGGAGACCTTGACCTCAGCCATAAGCCCCGGATTACGGCACTAAATAAGGTTGACCTGTTACTTAATAACACCAAGACCTGGGAAGAGGCGAAAGCCATAAACTATCTTTCTGACTGGAGCGGTATGGTCAGCCAGAACACAGTGCTCATTTCGGCAACAAAGGACTGGGGATTGGCCAAACTCTTGGAAGTTATCAGTCAGGTCCTTGCCGAAACAGCGCAACCGGTTTTTCATGGAAAACAGGCTTAAAATAGCGCCTTAAAAACCTCTCTAAAAATGACTCTCTGAGAGCCAAATCTAGGCCCCTAGAAATCTTTCCGAATGGTAATCTACCTCTGGAAGCGTCAGGTGAGTTATTTGCCCCTTATTTTTGGTGCTCTTTGCCTCTTTTATTTGACAACCCACCCCCTTTATCCCCCTCCCTTGGTAAGGGAGGGGGAAGAGTAGAAAGAGGGGCTTCGCCCCTCTTAAACACCCCTTCCTCTTTGTCCCGGTTCGGTTTTGTTGGGGGTATTCAGATAAAGAGCGGGGCATGGTTTACATAACTTTACGAGCTGGCGCACCTTTTTATGCTATAATTCAAGCGCTATGGATATCCCCATAATAGATCATCTTATTGGTTTATATCGTTTATATCTTGACCGTCCAAGATTGAATATCAAAGCTGCACTTGGTGTTTCTTTTACCTATCTAGGAAAGAGCCCCCCAAAATTGATAGTTACAGTTGTAAACAAAGGACGGCGTCCCATCAAACTTAACGCATCTGGTTTGAGATTGTCTAATGGTTACAACTATTTCCAGAATCCTGATTATGGCGAACCTGGGTTGCCTGTAAAACTTAATGAAACTGACGACTACACCAAATATTATGATATTGATAAACTCAGGAAGGAATTGAAAAAAAATGGGGAGAAATGTGAAAATAGAATTCGGTTGGTTTAAGAATTCTACCGATAAGCTTCACAAATATAAAATCCCTCATTATGTCCTCAGAGAACTACACGAGTAGTATTTTTCTTTTTATCCTTTGGACCTTTTAATCGGCATAGCCTTCTTTATGTAAACCGTATTATATACGTTTATTATTGGTTCGCACTATAAGTCTTATGTAATATAAATAGGCTTTTAGCTATAGTTTTACCCATACCACTTCCCTATTATCTTCCAAAACAGAAAAAGCAGAACCATCACGGTTCTACTTAAGTTACCAAACTCTTTTACTTTCTACTTAAATGTGTTCTTTAGCTTGAGGATAAAGTCCTGCCGCTTCTGCTCATCCGCTATGATCTGCTGCTTGATTTCTCGCCAGGTGCCGGGACAATCCTTGTAGTCGGTGCCAACTATCTGGTGAATGGCCCGGTCTATTTGCTTTTTGTTGCTGGCAGCAACCGCAATCCCAGCTTCATCAAAAATATCTTTTAGATGGCGGAGATAACAAGACACGCTAAGTAGTCCCTTTGGTGGGCTCGGTAGGGTTCGAACCTACGACCAATCGGTTATGAGCCGACCGCTCTGCCACTGAGCTACGAGCCCCAGATGAGTTTAACACTTCTTTAATAACGGCTCAAGTCAAAAGGTCTAAATGGAGCGGGAGACGAGACTCGAACTCGCGACAACCTGCTTGGAAGGCAGGGACTCTACCAACTGAGTTACTCCCGCATATTATGTCAACTACCCCCCTGCAGCCCCAGTCAGAGACCTCTTATTCTACACTGGTACTATTATAACCATTGGTGTTTTAGCAATCAATAGGCTTACTTGGTGATGTTTATTTCCAGCCTATCTATCTGCTGGCCTACTCCCTTTAGCGGAGAGACCATGCCAATAACAGTGTTCCTGATAAATTCGCCGACAAAGGGGACAACCGGAACCAGAGAGCCATTCAGATTTATCTCAATAGCTTCCCCTTCAATAGAAAGCTTTAAGCTCTGTATTTCTCCAGTCCCCTTCAGCGTGGCGACTATGCCACTCATAACCTGCTCAATAAACTCCCGCACAAAACCTTCAATCTGGATAGGTGCATCGTTTACCGAAAGGCTTACCTGTTCTGATGCCATACTACTATCTCCTTTCCACCAGTCATTAATGTTATCCTGTCCCTGGCTTTCGCTTGATGAGAAGCCAGTTTTTACTATCGGTGTGAATTAAGACGTAGTCACCCGATAGCTTCTCGCCACTCAGGGTAAATTCCAGATGGTCGGGCTCTTCTCTGTTAAGCCTGAAACTGCCCTTATCCCATATCTCCACAGTCCCAGCCCCATATTGCCCCTCAGGAATTACGCCGGCGAAATCTATGTATTCTATCGGGTGGTCTTCCACCTGGATTGCCAGGCGCTTTACCCCGGGCTCCAGGGGCACTCCCTTGGGTACGGCCCAGCTCTTGAGTAAGCCTCCCATTTCCAGGCGGAAATCATAGTGGAGATGCCTCGCCTGATGCCTCTGAACCACGAAGCGAGACCCCACAGTGGAGCTTAGTTCTCCTCCTGGTTCAGGGGTCTCCTCAAAATCCCGTTTCTGCCGGTATTCTTTGAGGTTCATATATTAGCCTCACTTACCGAGTGATACCGGTTATAGCTTCAGCTGCCTTCAATCCTCGGAACATCTGGTTAGCCTTGCTGTTTCTGGTGGTTATCAGGGGAACATGGTCGGGGTGAGAGGATTTGAACCTCCGACCTCAGCGTCCCAAACGCTGCGCGCTACCCAGGCTGCGCCACACCCCGCAGCCAAAGTATAGCAAGGCGCTAATTTGCGGTCAAGCTAATATTAGGGCGTTAGTCTCGGCAATCAAGGCAAAGGTCTTTATAACTCTGGGGCTTGATTTACCTTCCTCTGCAGTCTAGCCCTCTGCCTTAGCCACAAGCTTTTGGTATTCCTCGGTCACCCGTTGCTGAATCTGCTTTATTGTATCTTCGGATAGATGCCGAAAGCGACCCTGCAGTCTCATGTAGTCATAAACTGGTTTAAGTTTGGGCAAGCTAAGGCTCATCTTATATTTGCCATTCTCTATTTCATAGAGCGGAAATATCCCAGTCTCAACCGCCAGACGGCCTATCCTGACGCTTAACTCAGAGGGAGACCGCCAGCCAACGGGGCAAACCGACAGAATATGTACATACGCCGGCCCCTTTACTGCTGCGGCTTTAGCCACCTTGTCCATCAGGTCAAAGGGATAGCTGGGGCAGGCGGTGGCGATATAGGGTATATTGTGAGCGGCGACAATGCCTAGCATATCCTTCTTCGGGGTAATTTGCCCAATGCTCACCTTACCCGCCGGAGAAGTGGTTGTGGACGCACCGTAGGGGGTAGATGAAGACCTCTGAACCCCTGTATTCATATAGGCTTCATTGTCAAAGCAGATGTAGAGGAAATTATGACCCCTCTCCAAGGCTCCGGATAGTGCCTGAAGCCCAATATCAGCGGTACCACCATCACCGGCCATAGCCACTATCTTCGTCTCCCGTGCCGGGATTCTCCCCTTTCTCACCATGGCTTCTAGACCAGCCTCTATACCAGAAGCTACGGCGGCGGTATTCTCAAACAGGGTATGAATCCAGGGAACCTCCCAGGAGGTATAAGGCAGCTGTGACGAAACTATCTCCATGCAACCGGTAGCCATGGCAATAATTACATTATCCCCCAGTGCCTTGCAGGTAAGCCTCACTGCCAATGCCTCAGCACAACCGATGCATGAGCGGTTCCCCGGGGCGAAATTCTCCTTAATAGTTACCGGGCGAACCTCATGAATAGCATGCCTGGCTCTTATTTTCAGTGGTAAGTCCAGGCCAACATCTATAGACTTCTTCCCCATTACTCTCTTGCCCCAAATATTTCAAATTCATGCTTACTTCCCGTCTTGGAAATCTCTATACCCCTGTTAACCATCTCAGAAAAGCCGCTAACAGTAATATCCCGGCCGCCGAGTCCACCGACAAAGCTCACTATCTTTGGCCTCTTGTCCTCATTATACAGGGCCGAGCGGATTTCAGAGGCAACCGGCCCCCCGGGTCCGCCAAAAGAAAGAGCTCGGTCAAGCACAATGAGAACCTCGGCATCCCTAACTGCACTACGGATTTCATCAAAGGGGAAGGGGCGCCAAAGACGAAGCTTTATTAAGCCGATGTTCTTACCCTGCTGGCGCATCTGGTCTATAGCCGTCATCGCCGTCTCAGAAAAGCTGCCCATGGTTAGAAGCAGTACCTCAGCGTCCTCACTGCGATAGCATTCCACTGGGTGATAGCAGCGCTTAAATATTCTGTCAAACTCCCCCCAGCACTTAAGGATTGTCTCCATAGACTTCCTTAGATTCACTTCCTGCGCCCACTTGACTTCGGTATAGATAAAGGGAGGGCCAAAGTCGCCCATGGTCACCGGCTTAGCCGGATCCAGCGGCAGAGGGTAATCATTGGGTGGCAGAAAGGCATCGACTTCACTCTGCTCCGGTAGCAGTATCGGCTCAATAACATGTGATAGATGAAACCCATCCAGGTGAACCATTACCGGCAACAAGACTCCCCTATCTTCAGCAATACGAAAAGCACACAGAATATTATCAACAACCTCCTGGCCGTTTTCAGTGAATATCTGAATCCAGCCGGTGTCACGGACTGCCATAGCATCAGAATGGTCACCCCAAACACTTAAGGGCGCCGACAGGGCTCGGTTGGCTACTGCCATAACTACTGGTAGTTGCATAGACGAAGCAATATATAGCACTTCATGCATGAGCTCCAGTCCCTGCCCGGCTGTAGCTGTAAATGTCCGTGCGCCGGCGGCGGCTGCCCCCAGACAGGCACTTAAGGCTGAGTGTTCTGATTCAACCGGGATGTACTCCGCATCCAGTTCACCATCAGCTACCAGCTTGGCCAGGTGCTCAACAATATGGGTCTGTGGAGTAATAGGATAGGCCGCTATCACGTCGGTATTGGTCATGGTGACTACCTCACCAATAGCTACCGATACCTCTATGCCCACCCTCTTGGCCATTATTCTTCCTCCTCCACCATGGTTATGACCCCTGTTGGGCACTCTTTAGCACAGATGCCACACCCGTAACAATAATAAAGGTCAGCCATAAAATATCCCTCGTCGTTCTGGTGGAAGCACGCCTCGGGGCAGAAAACCCAGCACAGGCCACACTTTATGCACTTATCAAACTTATAGGTTGGCCTCTGGGACCGCCAGTCTCCGGTTCGGTACTGGCGGGCATTGCCCGGTTCGGTTACAACTGCGCCAATCTCCAAGTCTTTCCAGGTTAGTTCCTTCTCTGGTTTTGCCAATTAACCGCTCTCCTTGACCAAGGTTTCCTCATAGGCCCTTTTCATGGCGCTAATATTCTTTTCTGCCAGATGTCCAAACCGCTCTTTTAGAGGCTCAAGCAGGGACTCAAGCTTAACAACTCCGGTCACCCTGAGCAAGGCGCCAATCATGGTAGTATTGACAATGTTGACCCCCAGTAGTTCACGGGCAACGGTGGTGGCGTCAATTATGGCTAGATGCCAGTTAGTCCCAAATTCGGCTTCAATATCCTCAAGTGGCCTTCGGCTATTAATTACCAGCGTTCCTCCCTCTTTAAGACCCGAGGTCACCTTGGCAATGTGAAGCAGCCTGGGGTCAAAGACGACTACCATGTCAGGCTCGGTAATCTCAGCCCGTATCCTGATAGGCTCTTTATTACTTATCCTGACAAAGGCCTGTACCGGGGCGCCCCTTCTTTCCGGGCCGAAGCTGGGGAAGGCCTGGGCGAATTTGCCTTCATTTATAGCCGCCTGGGCCACCAGTGCCGCCGAGGTAACCGCACCTTGGCCACCCCGACCATGCCACCTGATGCTAATTAGCTCCCCTGTATCTATTGCTGTGCCTCCTGATTATTACTAATACGCCCCTGGAGCGACTCGAACGCTCGCACCCAGCTCCGGAGGCTGGTGCTCTATCCACCTGAGCTACAGGGGCTGGCTTCTAATTTTACCCCAAGACCAACGATTAAGCAACAGGATAGTTGAATTCGCTAGGCGCATCCACTCCTAAAGCTAACCTCTCTTAAATTGCTTCTTCAGGAACTTCTCCAGCTCGACTACGAGGAATCCCGGAAGGAGGGCAAGAATTATGAGCGGCCACCACTCTGTGGGGAAGGGTGCTGTTCTGAACACAGTGTTGAGAAAGGGGACATAGACTATCAAAAGATTGGTAGTGATGGTTATGGCAATACCCCAGAGCACCCACTTATTTGAGAACGGGTTAAAGGTAAATGCCGATTCCGTTATTGACCTAGCAGTAACGATGAAGCCCACATGCACCAGCACGACGCTTATGAATGCCGCTGACTGTGCCCGGGTTAATGCTAGCTCGTTTACTCCGCCTGAAATAGCTAGATGCCCATATATCCAATATACGATAAAGCCTGTAGCTGCCATTACCAGTGACACCAAGCCAACCCTGGTGAAAAACAGGCGGTTAGCAATTTTCTCTTTGGGGCTGCGGGGCGGGCTTTCAAGCAGCCCCTTTTCCTTTGGCTCCATCATCAGGGGTAAGGTGAGAAACACAGAGTCAAACAAATTTACCCACAGGATTTGTATCGGTTCTAAAGGAAGACGCAATGCGAAGAGGGTTATAAATGGTGCCGCAAGTATTGCCCCAATTACCAATAGCGCCTGTCCCCCATTGGTGGGCAGGGTATACAGTATAGCCTTTTGGAGGTTCTTCCAGACATGCCTGCCTTCTTCCACCGCTCCCACTATGCTGGCGAAGTTATCATCAGCCAGAACCATATCGGAAGCTTCTTTACTCACCTCGGTTCCCGTTATCCCCATGGCTATCCCAATGTCAGCTGCCTTTAATGCTGGAGCATCGTTTACCCCATCGCCGGTGACGGCGGCGATGTGCCCTCTCCTCTGCAACTGCTTTACTATCCTCAACTTGTGCTCCGGAGCAACCCTGGCATACACCGAGACCCTGTCCACAACTTCATATAACTCCTCGTCGCTCATTCTTGATAGTTCTTCTCCGTTTAATACCTTATCCCCGCTTCCGCCAATTCCTAGCTGTTGGGCAATGGCTTTTGCCGTCTGGACATGGTCACCAGTTATCATTACCGGCCTTATTCCAGCCCTTTTACATTTCTTCACCGCCTCTATCGACTCTTCCCGAGGTGGGTCTATCATCCCCTGAAGCCCGAGAAAAACCAGTTCCCTCATATCATCTGAATAGAGTAACTTTTTCTCCTTGGGCACAGTCTTATAAGCCATACCGAGCACCCTCAAGGCGTCTCCCGCCATCTCGTCTGCTCTGGCTAATATCTCTTCACTTCTTAGTGGCTCAATACTTCCATCAATTAACTGGTGGTGGCACATCCGTAAAACCCTCTCCGGCGAGCCCTTCACATAGATAACATTTCCCCCTTGCTCCTCATACAGGGTAGCCATGTATTGCTGCTCTGACTCGAAAGGTATTTCGTCTAATCTAGGAGGTTTTTTGGCAATGCCGGCTTTGGTTGCCGAAACCACCAAAGCTCCTTCGGTGGGGTCTCCCACGATGCTGTATTCCGCTTTATCTTCCGTTAAAGCTGCGTTATTACACAGGTAACCGGCTCTTAAGGTTTTAAGTAACTCCTGGTCCTGCTGTGTTGGGTTAATTCCTCTATTCCCCAGAATAAACTCCCCCCTAGGCTCATAACCAACCCCACTCACTTTATAGTGTTTCCCCCCAGAGTAGATATATACTACAGTCATTTGATTTTTGGTAAGGGTGCCCGTCTTATCCGAGCATATAACTGTGGCGCAGCCAAGTGTTTCCGCTGCCGGTAATCTCCTTATAAGCGCGTTTCTCTTTGCCATAGCTACCGCCGCCAGGGCTAAAATAGCGGCTACTATGACTGGCAGCATCTCAGGTATGGCGGCAACAGCAAGGGATACCGAGGCAAGGAAGGAGTAGACCAGGTCATACTTGAATATCACTGCTAAGATAAAGTTAACCGCGGCCAGGGCTAGGACGGCAAAAATCAGGAATCTGGTAAAGGCGGCTATCTTCCTCATCAGGGGAGTGGTGATTTTGTGGGTCTCCTTCATTAGCTTGGCGATTCTACCGAACTCGCTGTGCTCCCCGGTGGCGACCACAATTCCTGTTCCGCGGCCCTGCGTGGCGAAGGTACCACTGAAAGCCATACAGCGCTGGTCCCCGGGTGGTAGATTTGGTCTTGCAATGGGGCTATCAACCTTGGTTACCGGCACTGATTCTCCGGTAAGGGCAGCTTCATCCATATGAAGGTTCTTCACGCTGAACAAACGCAGGTCGGCTGGCACCTTATCGCCACCTTCAAGTAAAATCACATCACCGGGAACCAGCTCCCGTGCCGGTATAACCTGCTTCTTTCCATCGCGGAGCACAGTGGACTCGGGGACCATCATCCTCTGCAATGCCTCTATAGCCGCTTCACCCTTACCCTCCTGAACAAAACCGATTATCACATTGAGAATGACAACGCCAAAGATAACCACCGTATCCCCCACCATGTCCTCTCCCCCCAGGCTCAGAATACCGGTAATAGTGCCAGCAACAAGCAGCACATATATCAAGGGGTTGTGAAACTGGAGTAAGAAGCGAACAAGAGGGCTCCGCTTCTTGAATTTCAGTTCGTTATAACCATATCTTTCCAGCCTGGCTTTAGCCTCGCTGGAAGTGAGCCCGGTGTTATCCGCCGCCAGGAGTTCAAAGGTCTTTTCTGCCCCTAGCTGATACCAACCAGTTCCATTCGGCAACGCAGACATCACTCTCGTATTGTCCTCCCTCTCAACTTTTGAAACCTCTCTACCAGATCATCGTTACCAATCAATAGCGATGATAGCCTTTTAATATTTTACGGCAATTTATTGGATGTATGCTTAGAACATTGCCCATGACGATAGCAATGAACATCACGACAAAGATGGTGATGGCAAGAATTTGGCTTAATTCAAACATCTATTTTCCAAGACAAAATGTATGAAATTATATATTAGCAGAGATTAACTTCTGTGTGAAGGAGACATTACTATAAGCCATGTTCCTAGCATGAGGGAACTCAACCGGAAGCTGTCCCTAAAGAGAACAGGGCATAGAAACCAAGAAGAGAAAGCCCGATTAGGGCTACGGCGTACCAACTGATAAACTTAAACGTTTTTTGCTTCTGGCGAAGCCTGATGCCCACAATGACCAGGAGGGTCATTACCATGGCTACTACTGCGGTGATGAGGTGGTCACTTTCCACCGATGACAGAATCGGGCCCTGTCTATAGAAAAGGTCAACGATGAAGATTTTGGCTATGTTAAGCATGTTGGCACCCAGTATAGCAGCCACCGCCATATCTATGGCACCGAGACGAACAGCAGCAATAGAAACCACTAGCTCAGGCATGGAGGTGGTAAACGCCAGAAACAGGCTGCCAACAAAGCTGTCACTCCAACTATAGGTGGTGGCGATTTCATTACCAATGAATGCTAGCCATATTCCAGCGCCAATAATGGCCAGCGCCGCCAAGGTGAACCCCAGGTAAACCGTCTTGTTATCAAGCCCTTCGTACTGGGGAGAAGCAGTTTCCACTGGCTGGGGCTGATGGTGGCGCTTATAATAGTAGAACATCTGCCTGATTGCCAGCAGATAAAGCAAAGAAATGATAATGCTGGGAATACCCACCCATCCCAGGGCTAATCCAGAGAATCCCTCCCCAGCCAGAATACTTCCAGCAGCAAGTGAGATAAGCAATATCCCTAGCCCCGCCGGCAGTAAATGACTTGTTGTTACACTGCTTAGAAGTGGGCCCGGACGGTAGACTATATCCAGCACAGCTATAATAGCGAGGTTAAAGATACAACTACCCAGGAAAGTACCCAGGGCTAGGTCAGGCTGTTTGACCAGGGCGGCAGCGCTCACTCCGGTAACCAGTTCCGGCATGGAGGTAATGACCGCCAGCAGTACCAGGCCTATCCATGCCCGACTGAGACCTGTCTTCTCGGCAATGGCATCCCCGTATCTAGCCAGCTTTGTCCCGGCGAACAGGATGACGACAAGGCACAAAAGGAACTTAAGCCAAACCAAAGATAAAATCTCCCAGATAGCGATACTGTAAGTCTAAAGCATACTATATGGGGAATAAACCTGTAAAGCGGAGCCTTCTTTGGGGTAAGCTCCCAGGCGATAAGTCTTTGGCTAAGCGCCTTTTAAAAGGGGATTTTAGTCTGGATAGTCAAAGCTGGTGGTTGTATCGTTGACATTTACCGTGTAGCTATCACCCCTGGTGAAGTCGCTACCTAGGGCTACATTTTTCTCAAAATAACCATAAACCTGAGCGCAGATTGCATCCTTGGGACGCTCGGTGGTCACCGTGATATTTATAGTGTTGCCGCTACGCTCCGTTTTCAGTTCACGAAAAGTGGTGCAAGCATCAGCCAGCCCACCTTTAATATAGACGAATATCTGCTCTGGGAATGATTCGGCGATGAGCACCTGAACTTCGTGGATAGGTGCTTGACGGATTTCTACCTCTTCCTGTCCATCAACATCGCTCTGGCAGCCAACGTCACCCTGACAGCCAACAGCGGCTATTGGGAGCACAGCAATGACTAAAGCCAAAAGATACCAAGTTCGTTTCACTTTGTAATTCTCCTCATTTTACTTTTTTACTAGCTACTATGTATAACGAAGAGTGAGGCGAAAGGTTGTTGTCTGCCGCTCAGTAAGTTAGTAATCCTTTTCATTTTACCCCCTTTTTGAATTAAAACATTTAATTTCCTTTATTACAATCTATCTTCAATATATTATATAATAGTTGCCATGGCAGATATTCGTAAAAACCGGGCGGAAACGAAAGCCCGTATTTTTATCATCATAGAAAGCTTCCTGACGCGAGAAGCGTATAGTGGATTCCTCCTTTTTGGTGCCGCACTGCTTGCTATGATACTGGCAAACTCTCCATGGTCGCAATTCTATTTTGATTTGTGGCATACCCCTGTGGGTCTGGAAATCGGTGAGCGTATCCTGGACATGGATTTAGGCCATTGGGTAAACGATGGGCTCATGGCGCTCTTTTTTCTTTTAATCGGGCTAGAAATCAAGCGGGAATTGATGGTAGGAGAGCTGTCTTCGTTGCGCAAAGCCGCCTTCCCGCTTGTAGCAGCTCTAGGTGGCATAGTTGTGCCCATGTTCTTTTACATGGCGGTGAATCTTCAGCAGGGTGGCCAGCTCTCAGGTTTTGGCATACCGATGGCGACCGATATTGCCTTTGCACTGGGGTTTTTGCTTCTTCTCGGCAGCCGAGTGCCCCTGGCACTAAAAATCTTTGTTATCTCCCTAGCCGTGTTTGATGACCTGGCGGCGGTTATTTTGGTTGCACTGTTTTATACCAGCTCTCTTGATTTGCCAGCCCTTGGCTATGCGGCAGCTACCCTGGCGGCGCTTGTCTTACTCAATCGCCTGGGTATCAAAAAACTGGTGCCGTATCTGTTGTTAGGCATCTTGCTCTGGTTCTGGGTTGAAGCATCCGGCATCCACGCCACCATTGCCGGCATACTACTGGCGCTAACCATTCCGGTGGGTTCCAGAATCAGTAGTGAAAGGTTTCTGGATATAAGTCGCTATGAATTAGATGCCTTTGGCAAGCATGAGACCAATCGCAAAAACATGCTTCTAACCCCGGAGCAACAAGATTCCCTGGAAGCTATTGAAGATGCCTACGAAGCGGTTCAAAACCCGCTGGTGCGTCTGGAACATAGACTGCATCCCATCCGCGCCTTTTTTATCATACCCCTTTTTGCTTTTGCCAATGCCGGTGTTCAAATAGCAGGGGGTAGCTTCCAACTCCTCAGTCCGGTGAGTCTGGGCATATTACTTGGTCTTACACTTGGTAAACCGTTGGGTATTATCGGCATCACCTACCTTACAGAGCGTCTGGGGTGGGTGCAAAAACCATCCTCGCTTTCGTGGAAACACATTATCGGTGCTGGTATACTTGGAGGGGTTGGTTTTACAATGTCCATCTTTATTACACAACTTGCATTTGAGGATGCAGCCACGATCGCAACGGCCAAGCTCCCTATTGTTGCCTGTTCACTGGTTATGGGAATTATAGGAGTACTGTATCTCTTGCGCTTAAAAAGCGAAAGATAGCGTTCACAACGTTTATGTCAACTCATCTCGCTAACCAAGCAAGATAGTAGCTTTTGTCAAACGATTGAATCTTGTCCACTTCCTAAAATAAGGTACTTATATCGGCAATTTTGCCATCCTAGGACTTTTAAACTATAATTTGAAGTTGGAGAGGTGTCCGAGTGGTTGATGGTGCCGCTCTCGAAAAGCGGTCTCCGCTTTTAGCGGAGCGTGGGTTCGAATCCCACCCTCTCCGCCGGTTGAGAGAAAATGGTATTTAAGATACTCAAAATTGACCGTGCCTTATACGAAGTAGACGATAAGACAAAGACGTATAGGTATTATGGCAGAAACCTTGATTGGAAAAATCTGAGCAAAGAAGAAAACAAGGGGAATAAGAAACACGTAGATGGATACACTAGGATATTCCCCAACGGGAGAAAAAAGGTTTCTAGATATGAAGAGTGCTTAGTATTCGCGGAGAGGTGCTAGAGTGGCCTATCAGGCGCGCCTGGAGAGCGCGTGTCGGGTTTTCCGACCGTGGGTTCGAATCCCACCCTCTCCGCCACTATTTACTTTTTAATAATTAGGTAACCCTCCCCCTACTCCTTCTTGTTTCCGATATGCCATTGCGAGCCAAAGGCGAAGCAAACTCATCTTCATCTTATAGTTTGCTTCGTCGCTGACTCTTCGCTACACTCAGAGCTTCGGCTCCTCGCAAAGACACCTCCTGGGGAAGATTTGTTTTA